>NZ_JBHVWC010000012.1:0-172083 GCF_042882445.1 Kitasatospora sp. NPDC058218
GGCCAACCCCCGGCGCCCCCGGCCCCGGCCCCGGGGGGCGTTGGTGGCCGGCTTTTCCCCGCCGGGTGCGGGGGGGGGGGGGGGGGGGGGGCCCCCCCCCCCCCCCCCCGACCCGTGTCCGGAGCGTGGTGGTGACGCTCAGGATGATGACGACTTGAAGAATTCTTCATCTGCCAGGATGATGCTTCCCGGTCCCGGCGGCCGGCGGGACCACCCGCCCGGCGCCGGGCGAGTACGGCCGCGAGGGGCGGCACCACCGAGCACCAGGGAGCGAGCGGACGATGGCGGTCCCGCTGTACCAGGCCAAGGCCGAGTTCTTCCGCACCCTCGGGCACCCCGTCCGGATCCGGGTGCTGGAACTGCTCCAGGACGGGCCGCGACCGGTGCGCGAGCTGCTGGCCGAGATCGATATCGAGCCGTCCAACCTCTCCCAGCAGCTCGCGGTGCTGCGTCGCACCCGGCTGGTCGCGGCCACCCGCGAGGGCAACACCGTCGTGTACGCGCTGAGCACGCCGGACGTCGCCGAACTGCTGCGCGCCGCCCGGCGCATCCTCACCGACCTGATCACCGACCAGGGCGCGCTGCTCACGGAGCTGCGGGGGCCGGGCGCCCCCGGCGGCCCCGGCGGCCCCGGCCCCCGCGCCGAGCGGGTGACGAGCGGATGAGCGCCGGGCGGCCCGGCGCCGCCGGCCGGCAGTTCGATCACCCACCCGCCCCCCGACCGAAGGAGCACCCCGCCATGGCCAGCGGCACCAGCGACGAGAAGAGCAGGCGCAAGGCGATGCTGATCCGTGCGGGCATCTACATCTTCGCCACGCACCTGTTCGCGGGGTTCGTGCTCCTGCTGTTCACCCTCGGCGACCGTCACTGAGGTAGCGGTGGCTGGTGCTGGTCCAGGCGTGGACGCCGTCGACCAGCTCCCGGGTGCCGTCCAGGTACCAGCCGCCGGACGGGTGGCGGCGCAGCAGGCCGCGGCGCAGTGCCGCGCTCTCCTCCCGCAGGCGCGCGACCCGGGCGCGGACCGACAGCACCGCCCGGCGGCGGGTGCAGCCGCGCACGCGCTGGAGGGTCAGCACGGTGTTGAAGGCGGCGGTCGGCTGGCGTTCCTCCCGCTCCAGCGAGTACAGGTCGTTGATCAGCGTCGCGGCGTCGGCCGTGTGCGCGCGCAGGCGGTGCAGTTCGGGCTCGGCGTGCAGCCGGGCGGGCGCGTCGGCGCCGTGGACCCGCTCCAGTATGTTCATGAACGGGTAGAGGCAACTGGCATGGCGGCGTAGCCGCATCGTCGCCGGGAGGCCCGGGGAGGTGCCCCGGGAGCGGTGCGCCGACTCGGCGAGGAAGGTGTCCAGGCAGGCCCGCCACTCGGCGGCGCTCCGGGCGCGCCAGGCGGGCGACATGCCGTCCTGCTGGCGCAGCCACAGCTCCCGCCAGGCGTGCAGGAGTCGGTCGTCGCCGGGGGCGGATGTGGGGGCGGCTGTGAGGTCGGCTGCGGGGTCGGCGTCGGCGAGGACGGCGAGCAGCGGGTCGACGAGGGCGCGGGCCCGGTCCGGGTGGCGGCCGGGCGGACCGTCGAAGCGGTCGTCGAGGATGGTGAACCAGCCCAGGACGTCGACGAGCAGATCGAGTTCGGCGCCGCGGGCCCGGGGGTAGGCGTGGCCGATCAGCTCGGGGAGCGCGTAGGCCTGGTAGCGCGGCAGGTCGGACGGGGTGAGCAGGCCGTGGCCGACCACCCAGTCGGCGTGCCGGGCGGTGGACGCGCGGAGTTCGCCCGGCCGGCGCAGCCCGGTGGTGGGGGCGGGCGGCCGGGTGGCCGGGTGGGTCGGAGGCGCCGGCCGGGGGAGCTCCGCGGTCCGGACGCCCGGGAGCCGGGTGGTGGCACTGTCGGACCTCGCCGCGGCCCCGCGCTGTTCCGGCCGCTCGGACCGGTGCTGGCGGTCAGGGTGGCCGTGGTGGTCCTGGCGGTCAGGGTGGCGCGGTGGGCCGTCGTCGCGTGGGGCGAGGTGGACGTGCAGGTCCTGGGCCTGGACGGTGGTCCAGACCACCTCGCGGGCCCGGGCTCCCGCCACCGCCGTCGGCCGCCAGCGGCGCAGGATCGCGGCGGCGGCCACGGTCAGCTCCGCCCAGGCGAACGCCTCGCCGATGCACTTGTGCTTGCCCGCGCCGAACGGCAGGAACGCCTGCCGCCCGGCGGTCGCCGCCGCGCCGCCCTCGCGCCAGCGGCCGGGGTGGAAGCGCAGCGGCTCCGGGTGGAGCAGCGGGTCGCGGTGCAGGGCGGTGAGGCTGTACAGCAGCTCGGTGCCGGCCGGGACGCGGTACCGGCCGAGTTCGACCGGTACGCGCGCCGTCCGCATCAGGAAGGCGTTCGGCGCGTGCAGCCGGACCACCTCCTGGGTGACGCTGCGGGTGTAGGTGAGCCGGGCGAGCGCCTCGGGGGTGGGGACGGTGCCCGCCGGGAGGTGCTCGTCCAGTTCCGCCAGGACGCGGGCCTCCACCCGGGGGTGGCGCAGCAGCTCGTCGATCAGCCAGGTGAGCGTGGTGGAGACGGTCTCGGTGCCCGCGCCGAACATGGTGATCGCCTCGGAGCGCACGTCCGCCTCGGTGAGGGGCCGGCCGGTGGCGGGGTCGACGGCGGCGCGCAGCAGCGCGGGCAGGGTGCGGTCCGGGGCGCCGGGGGGCCGGCCGCCGCCCGCGGAACCGCCGAACGGACAGCCGCCCTCGGACGAACCGCCGGACCGGGCACCGCCGTTGACGGCCTGGTCGACGACCTGGTTCAGTACCCGGACGGCGGCGTCGAAGCGCCGGTTGACCGGCAGCGGAAGCCGGGCGAGCGCCGGGTGCGGGTACAGCGACTGGACGATCTGGCCCTTCACCATGTCGGGCAGCGCCCGGTGGAAGGCGAGCGTGGCGTCCTCGCTCAGCCGGGCGTCGAACAGCGTGCGGGTGACGATCTCCAGCGCGAGGTGGTTCATCTCCTTGGCGACGTCGAGGACTTGGCCCGCCCGCCAGCTGCCGGCCCGCTCCTCGGCGACCTGGTGCATCACCGCGAGGTACTCGCCCGTCCGCTCCGGGCCGAAGGCGGGCTGGATGGTCCGGCGGCGGTCGCGGTGCGCCTGGCCCTCGGACATCAGCAGACCGTCGCCGAAGGCCGTCTTGAGGGTGTCCTGGACGGCGCCGCGCGGGCAGTCGTGGGCCAGCGCGACCAGCAGCGTGTGCACCAGGCCGGCGTCGGTGACGACGCAGACGGTGCGCGGACCGAGCCGGATCCGCACCACGCCGCCGTGCCGGGAGAGCGAGCCGAGGAAGCCGAGCGGGTCCCGTAGCAGCGCGGGGGCGTGGCCGACGCCGGGCAGGGCGCCCGGCGCGAGCGGGGGAGGGGCCGAGGGGGTTCTCCGTGGGGTGCTTCTGGAGGGAACGGTCGTTCTACGCGTCTCGGTCGTCAGGACCATGACATCACCTCTCACCAGATGGACCGGCGCGGCGGCACCGCCGGAGTCGTCGCCGCGACCGGGGGGAACCGAGGGCTCCGCCGGCGCGGACCCCGCGCGCACCACTGTCAGAGGGCGCACGCCATGGGAAACGCGCCGGTCCGGCGGGGCGTTGCGCCGTACCCCGGTGGATCACTCCATCGGTGGAGCGCACGGGGTGGGATCCGCGTGCGGCGTTCGCGGGTGCGGGGGCCGCGGCGCGGGCCCGGCGGCCGGGCCGCGGGGCGTGCGGGCACCGGGGCGTGCGGACCGCGGAACCGGTCCGACCCGGCCGTTCGGACCCGGGCCGGTGGTACCGGGCTTTGCCTCCAGGACAAGGTCTTTCGGCCCTCGGCCGGAGGGGTCCGGCCGGTCCAGCATGGTCCGGAACCGAGGAGGACCCTGATGACCCGTCCGCGCCACCGCCCGGCCCCCGACGTGCGGGTGGAGATACGCGGCGAACTGCCCCGCGCGGATGCCGAGTACGCCCGGGCCCGGGCGCTGGAGCTGAGCGCGGCCCTCGGCCCGGGTGCGTACGCGGCCCGGGTCCGGCTCACCCGCCTGCGCCACCGCTCGCTCACCCGGCCGGTCGTGGCGCAGAGCGTGATCGAGCTGGACGGCGCCGGTCCGGTCCGGGTGCAGCTGGCCGCCGCGACCGGGGTCGAGGCGGTGGACGTCGCGCTCGGCACGCTGGCCGGCCGCGCCGCGCGGCTGCGCGAGCAGGGGGACATCGGACTGGCCGCCGTGTACGAGAGCGCCTACCGGCCGCAGTACGCGCCGCGCCCGCTGGCCGAACGGCAGATCGTCCGGCGGAAATCGGTCACGCCGGACCGCCGCACCCCGGACGAGGCGGCCCGCGTCATGCTGGCCCTGGACCACCGGTTCCACCTCTTCGTCGACGCGCTCACCGGCCAGGACAGCGTCGTCCACCGCAGCGCCGCGAACGGCGGCCTCCGGCTGGTCCGGGCCCACAGCGCCGCGCGCTTCGGCGGCTCCGGGCTCCCGCTGACCGAGAGCACGCACCCCGCGCCCCGGCTGGACCCGGCCGAGGCGGCCCGCCGGCTCTGGCTCACCTGCTGGCCGTTCGTCTTCCACACCGACCCCGGTGACGCGCGCGGCCGGGTCCTCTACCGCCGTTACGACGGTCATTACGGCTTGATCACGCCGGTAGCGGAGGCCCGTTGAGGGGCAGGTATGGATCGGCGCCGGCCCGCACGGCACCGCCCCGCCCCGGAACAGCACCGCACCGCACGAGTGACGAGCAGACGAGCAGACGAGCACCCGACCGGCACACCCCCCTAGCGCAAGACGGGAACTGGGACCATGGACTGCGAAGAAGTCATGCTGACCGTCCGGATCTCCGCAGCCGAGCGGGCCCTGCTGCGCGAACTGGCGCGCGGCCACGGCAGTGACGTCTCGGAGGTCGCGGTGGACGGCCTGCTGGACGTCATCCCCGCCCTGCACGGCGACGCGGGCGTGCTGGGCCTGCTCCGCGTCCTCGCCCGGCCCGCGCCCTGCGCCGTCACCCTCTGGCTGCCGGTGCCGGTCGCGGACCTCCTCCCGCTGCTCGGCGAGCGGGTCACCCGTGCCGCCGGGCTGCGGGTCGCCCCCGCCAGCACCGCGCTCGCCGCCGGGCTGCGCCTCTGGCTGGCGGGCGACCCGGACCGCTTGGCGGCCTCCCTCGCCACCATGCACGCGCAGGGCGCCCAGCGCCTCGGCGCCGGGAGCCTGGGCGTCGCGGCCTGAGCCGCGCGGGGCGGAAACGGCCCGGTGCTGCCCCGGTGCGGCCCGGCCCCGGTGTTGTCGTACCCCTCTGGTACCCATGACGGCATGACGGACCACGCCTCGCCCGAGGAGCTTGCCCTGCTACGCGCCGCCTTCGCGGCCCGCCCGGCCGCCGATCCCGCCGGTGACCGGGCCGGGCCCGCTCTGCGGACACCGCCGCTCGGCTGGGGCGCGGTGCGGGCCTTCGAGGCGGCGCACGGCATCGTGCTGCCCGAGCCGTACCGCACGGTCGTGGCCGAGATCTGTGACGGCTGTTCGGACGGCCCGCCGCACTACGGGCTGATACCGGCCGCCGCGCTGCCGGCCGACTGGGGCGCCGACCGTCCGCCGCAGGCCCTGGCGGAGCCGTTCCCGCTGACCGCCGCCTGGCACTGGGAGGACGATCCGCGTTCCGACGAGGAGACGGACGCGCTGCTGGAGCGGGTCTTCCACCACGGCTCGATCGTGCTGGGCACGGACGGCTGCGGCATGTACTGGCACCTGGTGGTCTCGGGCCCCGGGCGCGGCGAGGTCTGGCTGATCACCGGGGAGGGCGCCGTCCCCTACGGCACCGCGTACGGCGAGCTGGAGGGCGAGCCGGGCTTCGCGGGGTGGGTGGGACGCTGGGCGGCGGGCCTGCCGTGGTGGTCGGAGTGACGCCGGGCCGGCCGGGTGGCCGCCGCCCCCTGCCGGGGAGCGCGTGCCCCGCGAGCACGCCGCCCGGCGCCGCCGTGCGACCGGGTGCTCGTCCGGCATCCGGCCGGCGCCGGCCGGTGGGCGGGGCGGGCCGTCGGCGGCCCTCGGCCGGTCCTCAGTAAGGGCCGGTCAGTTCGGCCACCTGCGGGAACCGGGCGATCGCCGCGGTGACGGTCGGCGGGGCCGACCGGCGGGGGCGCAGGGTGGCGAGGGCCACGGCGGGAGCGGTCAACCGGGTGGCGGGTGCGGCGAGGGAGAAGACGTCGAAGTAGGCCGCCGAGACGGCGGGGTCGGTGAGGGCCGCGCGCAGCAGGCGTTCGGTGTACCAGCGGGCGACCCGGGTGGCCGGCCGGCGGGCGGGCGGACCGTTCGACCGGACACCCGGGAAGCCGCGGTCCTGGTCCTCCGCCATGCTCCAGGGGGCGTCGACGGCGCGGGCGATCCGCCGCTGGACGGCGGCGCTGACGTGCGGGTGGAGGCCCTCGGCGTCGAGGGTGGTCCGGATGGCGACGGCGCACTGGGCGGCGACCGCCATGCCGTGCCCGTACACCGGGTTGAGGGCGGCCAGCGCGTCGCCGGTGGCGGCGAAGCCCGCCGGGGTTCCGTTCTCGTAGCAGCGGCGGCGGTTCAGGGTGCCGCGGCAGGTCCGGATCGGACCGATGGGGCGGGCGGTGCGGGCGAGGTCGTGGACGATCGGGTGGGCGAGGCCCTTCAGGAAGGTGTGGAACTCGGCCTCGGTGCGGGACGGTTCGCCCGCTCGGGTGCCGGAGAGCGTGATGATCCAGCGGTCGTTCTCGATGGGGACGACGGTGGCGCCCCGCCCGGGCGTGCGTCGGCCCGGGACGGGCACGATGCTGACCACCGGGAAGCCCTGGTTGCCGCACGGCGCGTCGAACAGGCGGGCGGCGTAGGCGAGTCCGGCGTCCACGGTCATCTCGCGCGGACCGGCGGAGCCCAGCGCGCGGAGCCAGCGCGGGGCCTGGGAGCGGCGGCCGGTCGCGTCCACCACCAGATCGGCCGGGAGGCTCTCGCGCGAGCCGTCCGGGTTCTCGACCAGCGCCCCGCGGACCTGGGCCGCGTCGCCGGTCAGGCCGATCACGGAGGTGCCCTCGCGGATCGTGACGGCGGTGCGGTCGCGCAGCCGCTGCCGGACGGTGTGGTCGAGCAGGTGCCGGCTGCAGGCGATCAGGTAGGCGGAGGACTCGAAGGCCTGGAGCCAGCCCGGGCCCAGCCGCATCAGCAGACCGGAGGGGATGGAGCGGCGGTGCGCCCCGGCGGCGAGCAACGCGTCGACGGTGCCCGGGAGGAGGGCTTCCAGGGCGTCGGCGCCGCCGCCGAGCAGGATGTGGCTGAAGTCGCCCTGCGGCAGCCCCCGGCGTGGATGCGGCCCGTCGGGGAGGGTGTCCTGTTCGACGACGGTGACGTGGCGGGCGTGCGGTGCGAGGGCCGCGGCGGCCAGCAGCCCCGCCAGGCCGCCGCCGAGCACGACGGCGGTGCTCACCGCGCCCCGGCGGTGCGGGCGGGGGCGCGGCGGCGGGCCGGCCGCGGCCGCACCGCGCCCGGGGGGACCAGGACGAGGCGGCCGTGGCGGAACAGCGGGTGTGGGGAGGCCAGTGGGTGGCGCAGGAACGGCACCGGGCGCCCCACGAGCGGGAGCGCGCCGGGCGGCCGGGGGATCATCGGGGTGCCTCCGTGCGGTAGCGGGCGGTGGTGACCGTCCGGGGGGCGAGCGCGTGGGTGGAGCGGATCGTCCCGCGCTGGAACGCCGGACCGGGGGGCCGGCCGCCTCCGGGCCGGGCCGCCGGCGCGGTCGCGGGGTGCGGGACGGGGGCGCCCGCGCGGAGGGCCGGAGCACGGGACGGCGGTCCGCCGGCGGGGTCGTGCTTCCGACCGGAGCTCAGCGAACCCGGCTCCATGCTCCACCCTTTCGGCCTTCGCTCGTCGACCACCGGTCTCGGACCCACCGGCGGTCGGTCGCCGGTCTCGGGCCCATCGGCCAACGGTCACCGATCAGTCGACCGGGGTAGCCCATTCTGGCCAGCGGGCGCAACTGTTCAAAGGGCAACCATCGTTCTTTCCCCCGCACGGGTGACCACGGAGCCCCGGGCGAGCACCGGCCGGGGCAGTGGTCGGGCCGCTCGGACCGGCCGGGCCGGGGTCTTTCGTGTACCGGCGACCGTCCGGCCGGGCTGGTCCGACTGCCGCTCCGCGCCGGTGCGTTCGGCACGCCGGGCGGTCGGTTCGACGGCGGCACCGACCCGTTCACCGGTCGTCCGGGGCGGTGTCGCAGACATGCGCGAATTTCGAAAGGAGGTTTCTGTTATCCCGGCCGGCCGGGTCCGCTCTCCCAGGTGTCGGAAGGTTCGGCCGCCGCGTCGTGCGGTGGGCGGGCCGTCGTACCGAGGAGAGGAGACGAACGCGATGGGACACCGGAGCAGCGAGCACCGGAGTACGGACCGCCGGCGGCGGCGCGGCGGGTCGGGGCGCCGGACGGCGCTCCTGGCCGCGGCGGTCGTGGCCGGGCTGGTCGCGGGCGCACTGGGGATCAACACCGCGCTCGAACCGGCCGCGGACCGCACCGCTGCGGCGGCGGTGGACAGTTCGGCCGACCGGGCGGAGGCGGGCACGGCCGGAGTGGTCACCGAGGACGGCGGACCGGGGGAGACCGGCACCGCCGAGGGGGCCACCAGGGCGCCCGCCCCGCAGCAGGAGAAGAAGGCCGCGCCGCTGCGCGAGATACCCAAGGACCAGCCGGAGCGCGGCCTGGTCTACGCCGGTCTGACCCTGCCGGCCGGCGACCGGTGCGCCGGCTCGCTGGAGGTGCCGGGCGGGGAGCTGTGCAGCCACGGCCCGGACGCGCCGCCCAAGGACGTGGACATCCGCAAGGACGTCCCGCCGGTGGCCGCCGCGGCCGCGCAGGCGCCGGTGCTCACCCCGGCTCCGGACGCCCAACCGCCCTCCGCGGCCGATCTGTTGAAGGGTGCGGCGCCGGTCCTGGACGCGGGGCAGAAGGCCCTCCTGGGTGACGTCGGCGCCCCCGCCGGAGCGCCGGCCGCCCAGCCGGCCGCGGCCGCCGGCGGCCCCGCGGTCGTCTGCGAGGGTGACGGCAGCGCCGGAAACCGGGTCCAGGTGGTGTACGTCCACGCGCCCGGCAACGACCGGTTCGCCCAGTACCTGGCCTCGTTCAAGAAGTGGGCCGCGGACGTCGACGTCATCTACAACGCCAGTGCCCAGGAGACCGGCGGCGTGCGGCACGTCCGCTTCGTCACCGAACCCGACTGCACCGCCTCGGTTTTGAACGTGCAGGTCTCGGACTCGGAGATCCAGGACTTCAACGCGAGCAACCGCGCGCTGGCCGCGCAGGGGTTCAACCGCAAGGACCGCAAGTACATGATGTTCACCGATGCCAAGGTCTACTGCGGCATCGGCACCTTCGCGGGCGACGAGCGGCCCGGGCAGGACAACCAGAGCAACTTCGGCCCCTCGTACGGCCGGACCGACTCCGGCTGCTGGGGCGGTCACACCGCGGCGCACGAGCTCGGCCACAACCTGGGCGCGGTGAGCAACAGCGCGCCCAACTCCAGCAAGGGCGGCCACTGCGTCGACGAGTGGGACCTGATGTGCTACTCGGACACCCCGTACTACCCGGCGATGAAGACGGTCTGCCCGGACAACGCCAGTGACGCCCGGCTCGACTGCCACCACGACGACTACTACAACACCGCCCCCACGGCCGGAAGTTACCTGGCCACGCACTGGAACGTCGCCAACAACCGCTTCCTGATCGCGGGTGGCGGCACCGGTCCGAACCCCAACCCGAGCCCCACGGCCACCGCGACGGCCTCGCCGACCCGCACCGCCACGCCGAGCCCGACCGCCACGCCGACCGGGACGCCGACGCCGACCCCGACCGGGAGCCCGACGGCCACCACGACGCCGTCGCCCACCGGCTCGCCGACCCGGACCGCCTCGCCCACGCCGTCCCCGACCGCCTCGCCCACCGCCGGGACCACCGGTCCTGATGTGACGGCCAGTCAGATCACCCAGAATTCGGCCATGTTGAGCTGGCCGGCCGTCCCGTCGGCCGCCGGATACGACGTGCTGCTGAACGGTCAGACCATCGGCACCGTCCGCTCCACCGTCGTCGGCCTCGTCCGGCTGGCGCCCGCCACCTCGTACAGCATCGCCGTCGCCGTCCGGGACGGCGCGGGCGCCGTCTCCAAGCCCGGCCGCGCCGCGACCTTCCGTACCCTCGCCGACGGCGGCCAGCCCCAGCCGGGCGGCCGCTACACGATGGTGAACGGCCTGACCGGCCAGGCCGCCGACCTGTGGGGCAGCTCGCTCAACGACGGCACGGTGGCCATCGCCTACCAGCGCACCGGCTACGCCAACCAGAAGTGGAGCTTCGAGGACGCCGGTTCGGGTGCCGTGCGGATCAAGTCCGCCCGCTCGGACAAGTGCCTCCAGCTCGGCGGTGACCCGGTGGCCGGCCAGTACCTCGCGCAGCAGCCCTGCTCCGGCGCGGCCGCGCAGAAGTGGCGGCTCACCCCGTCGGGCGGCGGGTACACCCTGAGCGCCGATGGCTCGACCCTGGTCCTGGGCGTCAGCAACCGCTGGTACTACGGTGGTTGGCTGCTCGAACTGCAGAAGCCCAACGGCCAGGCCTACCAGTCCTGGACGCTGCAGAAGACCAGCTGACGGCGGGTCGCTCCCGCCGAACCCGTTCGTGCCACCCGTCCGGGTGCGGCCGTCGCGCAGCAGCGGCGGCCGCACCCGGCCACCCCCACGAGGAAGCCCCCACCATGCGCGCCAGACCGTTCGCCGCCGCCCTCGCCATCGCCGGGGCGGTCGTCCTCGTACCCGCCGCGGTGCCCGCCGCCGCCCACGGCGACACCGTCCACCTGGAGGTCACCGGCCAGGACAACGGGCACGTCACCGCCGTCGCCACCTGGGAGAACGACCACGACCCGGTCACCGAGGAGTTCGCCGGGACGCTCGCCGCGACCTCCGCCGACGGCCGCTCGGCCGGCCCCTGGCGCCTGGTCGCCGTCCCCGGCCACCCGGGGTCGTACACCACCCGGGAGATGCTGCCGGCCGGCCACTGGCGGATCGCCGTCGACTGCGCGTTCCCCTCCCTCGGGCACGGCGAGCGCGAACTCGACGTCGAGGCGGCGGTCATCTCCGACCCGACCCTGCCCACGCCCACCGGCGCCCCGACGGCCGGGCCCACCGTGGGGCCCACCGGCACCTCCGCACCCGTACCCGCGCCGCCCGCGCCGACGTCCGCGCGGACGCCCCCGGCCGTGTCCGCCTCCACCGGACCGGCCGTCGGCTCGGCGCGGAGCACCGCCGAGGACACCGGCTCGGCGACCGCCACCTGGGCGGCCGTCGCCACCGCCGTCGCCGCCGTCGTCCTGGTCGCCGTCGGCTTCGGGCTCCGCCGCCGGGCCCGCCGTCGCTGACCCGCCGTCGCCGACCCGCCGGCCGGTGGATCCGCAGTTCGGTGGAACCACCGCCTCCGCATCGCCGTCCCCACTCTCACCGGACGCCACCGAGGCGTGCGACGAGGGAAAGGGAGCGTTCGCGTATGAAGAAGGTCCTGATCACCGGTGGCGCGGGATACATCGGCAGCACCGTTGCCTCCGCGCTGCTCGACCGGGGCATCACGCCCGTCGTCCTGGACGACCTCTCCAAGGGCCGGCCGGAGTTCGTCGAGGGCCGCGTCTTCTACCAGGGGGACATCGCCGACGCCGCGCTGCTGGACCGCATCTTCGCCGAGCACCCCGACATCGACGCCACCCTGCACTGCGCGGCGCGGATCGTCGTGCCCGAGTCGGTCGCCAGGCCGCTGTTCTACTACCGGGAGAACGTCGCCAAGACCGTCGAGCTGCTGGAGGGCCTCCAGCGCAACGGCTGCACCCGGGTCGTCTTCAGCAGCTCCGGCTCCATCTACGCGCCCACCCCGGACGCCCGGGTCGACGAGAGCTGCCCGGTCGCCGCCAACAGCCCCTACGCGCGGACCAAGCAGCTGATGGAACAGGTCCTGCAGGACTGGACCCGGGGCGACGGCGCCGAGGCCGTCCGCGTCATCGCGCTGCGTTACTTCAACCCGGTCGGCGCCGACCCCGAGCTGCGCACCGGGCTGCAGGACCTCAACCCGAGCCACGCCCTCGGCAAGCTGATCGAGGCCCATGCCGACGGTGTGCCGTTCACCGTCACCGGTGTGGACTGGGCGACCCGGGACGGCTCCGGCATCCGGGACTACATCCACGTGCAGGACGTCGCCGAGGCCCATGTCGCAGCGCTCACCCGGTTCGACGAGGTCGTCGAGCCCGCGGCCGACGACCGCTACCGGGTGATCAACATCGGCACCGGCGAGGGCACCACCGTCCGCGAGCTGATCGCGGCCTTCGAAGCGGCCGTCGGTGCCGAACTCGACGTCCGGGAGGCGGACCCCCGCCCCGGCGACGTGATCGGCTGCTACGCCGCCGTCGACACCGCCCGCGAGCTGCTCGGCTGGACGGCGCGGCGCACGATCGAGGAAGCCGTCGCCGACGCCCTCGCCTGGCGCGCCAAGTGGACGGCCCACCTCGCCGCCGCCTGATCCCGCTCCGAGGACCCCGCCGACCGGACCCGCGCGTCTCCCCCGCGCGGGTCCGGTCGCGCGGGCCGGGAGTCACCCTCCGGCGCGGGTCATGCGCACGTTGGGCAGCCGGCCCCGCCAGAGCTCACGTTCACCGGTGGCCCTGAACCCGTACCGCTCGTAGAAGCGGATCGCCCGCTCGTTGTACTCGGTCACCCAGAGGCGCAGGGGGGCGTCCTGCGCCCAGCTCAGGAAGTCGTCCATCAGCCGGCCGCCGACGCCCTGCCCCTGGGCTTCCGCCAGCAGGTACATCGGCCCGAGGGTGACCACCTCGTCCCGTCGCCCGCAGAGGACTCCGACGACCTCCGCCCCGGAGCGGACGACACGGCAGAACAGCAGATCCGGTTGCCGCGCGGCGTCCTCGACGAACTCCCGCCACCGGGCGACACCCTCCGCGGTCACCGTGGACGCGCGGTGCTCACGGATCCATTCCTCGTCGATCCCCGCGGCCTCGTCGGGGTAGGTCTGGAGCCAGGCCCTCAACTGCATCCGGGCCACGGGCGCGGCGTCGTCGGGGCGGGGTACGTCGATCCGGAGGGTCATCGGGCCATTCTTCGCCCCCGGCCGGCGCGGTGTCGCACGGTTTCGCTCCGGCGCCGGCCGTCCGGGTCCGTCAGGACCGGGGCGGGAGCCCCGGCCGCCCGGTGGCGTCGTGCATCGCGGGGCCCCGCGCGCCCGGCGGCCGTCCCGGCCGGAACCGGAGCGCGGCCCGGGGCGTCTTCCGGCGGAGCCGACGGGCGGTCACGCACGTGGTCGACCGGTCCGGTCGGGCGGTCGAGGGGGACGGAGGAGCGCGTGGGGGAGCGGGTGGCCGGGCGGACCTGGTGGCGGTGGACGCGGAGGGCGTTGATCGGGCTCTGCGGGGCGGGCCTGGTGCTGCCGGCGGTGCTGGTCGCGACCCGGCTGGGCGGGTGGGACGACGGGACGGCGCTGGCGCTGCCGGTGGTGCTGCTGCCCTACGCGGCGGTGGGCACCCTGGTGGTGCTGGGCGTGCTGCTCGCCCTGCGCTCGTGGTGGGCGGCGGGTCTGGCCGGGCTGCTGGCGGTGGTCCAGCTCTGCTGGCTGGTGCCGAGGTTCGTGCCGGAGGGCGGCACGGTCGCCGCCGACGCGCCGCGTCTGCGGGTGGCCACCAGCAATGCCTACCTGGGGCAGGTCGACGCCGAGGCGTTGGTCCGGCTGGTGCGCGAGCAGCGGGTGGACGTGCTCGCGGTGGAGGAGTTGCGCGGGTCCGCGGCCGCCGCGCTGGAGCGGGCGGGCATCGCGGAGCTGCTGCCCCACCGGCAACTGCCGCCGGGCCACGACACCGCGCTGTACTCCCGGTTGCCGCTGGCGCCGCTCGGCGACTCGGCCCCGGCGGCGGCCCGGGCGCAGGTCGCGGCCGAGGTGTCGGTCGGCGGCCGGACCGTTCGGCTGACGGCCGTGCACACCTACTACCCGCTGGGCGACGCCGGGCGCTGGTCCGCGGACTTCGAGGATCTGCGGGCGGCGGCCGAGGGGAGCACCCGCAATGCCGTCCTCCTGGGCGACTTCAACGCGACCCTCGATCACGCGCCGATGCGCGACCTGCTCGCGACCGGTCTGACGGACACGCACGCGGAGCTGGGCCGGGGTGGTTCGCCCACCTGGCCGGAGGACAACGCGGACTTCCCCCACCTGCCGCCGATGATCCAGATCGACCACGTTCTCCATGGGGAAGCCTTGACTGCGGTGGCGGTGTCCGAGCACCGTGTTCCGGGTACGGATCACCGTGCGGTGGTGGCCGAACTCGCCGTGACGGGCTGAGCCGTTCGGCCGCTGCGGGCTGCCCCGCGCCGGCCGTCGACCCGGCTCCGACCGGCCGGCCGCCCGTCGCGTACCTCGGGGAACGCGGTGTCACGGTGGTCACTTCCATCACGGAAATGATCACGATCATCACTCGATCGTGTTCGGCATGACGTAGAGTCTGATTCGGCATGGACAGGCCAGGAGAGGGTGCGTCCGAGCGCGTCCCACCGGCGGGGGCCGGGGGGCGAGGGGCCCGCACGGTGGGCACGGTCGCGCCCCGGCCTGGTGTGTCGCACAGCGGGTGAGGCTGCGGGCCGAGGGGGGTGAGATGCGTCGTGCGGGTCGAGTCACGCGTCGTGGTGGGTCGCGACATGTCTGAACAGGTTCGGCGGCGAGACGGACTGTTCCACGATGTGGCCAGACCTTTCCAACGCCTCGGTGTTCTGGGCATGCTCGTGGGAGGCCGCCGGCGAGGTGTCGTCCTCGCCTGTCACGGTGGTCGGGGTCGCCATGGCGGCCCCGGTCGCCCGACGGCGTTCCAGGATGCTCACGGGGAAAGCCTCTTACGGATCGGATGGTGCTCGCTGCCCGACTTCTCGCGGGTGACCGGCGACGGCTCGGTCGTCGTGTCCTCGTTCCTCCGTCTCCCCCCGCGGACCTCGTCCGACGGTCGGGCGGCTGTTCGGAGCCCTGTCGACGTCGTGGTCGCACCCGTCGCCGCGTGACCGGCCCGGGCTCTTCCGGCTCGTCGGCCGTGTGCCGCTGCCCACTCGGCGGCCGGCGCTCCGTCTCGCAGTGGTCAATCTCGCGTCAGCGCCCCAGGTGGCACCGGCAGGTCCTCCTGGAGCCGAACGCCGGCTCCGTGGAGGGGGGTTGCTGACCGATGTCCCGATCTGTCGGTTTTCCGGAACCGGTTCGTCCGTCCTTCGGGCGGCGCGCCGGTCATCGGCTGCCGGAGCCGAAAGGCGGTGGACCCCACGATCCGCCGCCGAACGCCAGACCGCCGCCTGTCCGTGACCGACCAGGCACAACCGGCACGATCGTGTTGCAGGCCCCCACATTCCCATGTCGAATCGAGTGGCACCCGACGATGCCCGTCGAGCAGCCGGGCAGTTCAGGGCGTCACCGATTCCGAGTCGGAGGATACAGTGTCAATTCGGACTTCCACGACGCCCGGTCCTTCCCTGCAGTTATCCGATGAAGTCGTCCAGTTGGCGGCGCGTTCCGCACAGTCGTGGCTCGACGGCCAGCTCGGTAGGAGCATGGATCTGGCTGCCGCCGCCACGAGTCGGGCGCGGGCCGGAGCGCCGGGCGCATGCACACTGAAGGTGAGAATCTGGCACGCGACGCTGCTGACCCGCGTCCGCGGTCTGGGGGCGGCCACCAACATGCTCGCCGACGACACGTCACCTGTCCACGGTTCGAACCAAGTTGAGAAGCGCGCTGCACTTTTGCTGTGCGAGGCGGAGCTCGACCTGGCGAAGGGGGACCTCGACGGGGCGGTCGCGTCGGCGGAGGCCGGTCTCCGACTGGCCCAGCAGGCCGGCAACCGGGCGCTGACCCCGAGCGGCTTCCTCGTGATGGCCGTCAGCACGACCAGGCGCCTGGACCTCACCACGGCCCTCCAGTACGCGAACCGGCTGCGGGACCACGCGCTGCTCGGGCACGCGAATCTGATGGCCGGGCAGTGCGCCTGGGCCGTCGCGCAGGTGCTGGAGGCCCGGGACGGGACGGAGAGCATCGCCCACCTCCTGAAGGGCCTGGTGCACGACGGTGCGCTGGCGCGGGAGTTGCTGGTGTCGCAGCCGGCGGCCGCCGCCTGGCTGGTCCGGGCCGCCCAGCGGCTGGGGGACGACGAGATCGCCGTCCGGACGGTCACCCAGGTCAATGAGCTCGCGGCGCGCAACCCCAGTTTCCGCAGCGTCCAGGCGGCCTCCGCGCACGCCATCGGCCTGTTCGAGCGGAACGCGTCGGCCCTGGAGCGGGCGTCCGGCCTGCACCTGGACCGGTGGGCGCAGGCCTCCGCGCTGGAGGACGCGAGCGCGGTGCGGTTCGCCCGCCGCTCGGAGCAGGACCAGGCCGTCGAGCTGCTGAAGCGGGCGGCGGACGACTACCTCGCCGTCGGTGCCTCCCGGGACGTGCTGCGGGTGCGCAGCAAGCTGAGGGAACTCGAAGGCAACAGCGGCCAGTTCTCGCGGCGCCCGAGCCGGACCAGGATGAAGGTCAGTCAGTTGACCGACACCGAGTACGCGGTGGCCGAGCTGGTGAGTCAGGGCCTCACCAACGGTCGGGTGGGCCGGCAGCTCTTCATGTCGCCGCACACCGTTGCGTTCCATCTCAAGAAGATCTTCCGCAAGCTCGACGTCGCCTCCCGGGTCGAGCTGGCCGGCACCTGGAACCGGCTCGTGGAGGAGCGGACGACCGAATTGGGCGCCGAGTCCGCATTCGTGACCGAGACTCCGGCCGGGCGGCTGGCCGTGTGAGGCCCGCGCGCCGGTGCCGACGGTTCGCGGACGTTCGTGGAACCCGTGCGTCCGGTAGGACTTCCGCGATGCGTCGTCCGGACCGTCGGCACCGGCGCGCGGGCCCGCCCTGCGGTTCCCCGCGGGGCCGGTGGCCACCCGCGCTACCAGACTGAGGGATGCCCGTCCGGGGCGCTTCTCCTTAGACTCGAAGAGAGTTGGAAAAGCAGTTCTCGGTGAATCGCTCAGGACAATCCAGGGGCCTTTTGTGTCTTCTCTTCTCCACATTGATTCGAGCATCCGCGCAACCGGCTCCACGACGAGGCAGTTGTCGTCGTATTTCGCCACCCAGTGGCGCCAGAACCACCCCGGCGACGGTTACACCTACCGGGACCTCGCCGCCCAGCCGGTCCCGCACATCACCCACGCGGTGCGCGAATCCCTCCTGGACCCCAGCCGTGACCACGGGCTGGCGCCGGAGGAGAAGGCACTCACCGAGGCGGTGGTGGCCGAGGTCCGCGAGGCGAGCACCATCGTGCTCGGCGTGCCGATGTACAACTACGCCATCCCGTCGACGATCAAGTCGTGGATCGACCTCCTGGTCAGCCCGGCCCACATGGTGCCCCCGGGCGCCGAGTCGGGCCCGCTGAGCGGCAAGACGGTCATCGTGGTCACCGCCCGCGGCGGCTCGTACGCGCCGGGGACCCCGCGGGAGGGCTGGGACCACCAGGAGCCGTACCTGCGCGCCGTGCTGAGCTCGATCGGCCTCGCGGACAACCTGAAGTTCGTGCACGCCGAGCTGACCCTCGCGGCGATCGTGCCGGCCATGGCGGCGCTCAAGCCGCTGGGCGAGCAGTCCCTGGCGAACGCCAACGAGACGCTCAAGAAGCTGGCTCTCTGATTTCACTGCTGCCATTCGTGGCCGGCGGGCACGTCGCGGCGGGCTCTTGCCGAATTCGCCCGGGTGATTCGCCGGGTCCGCACACCTGCGCGGGCCCGGTGAATCGACCGGGAACCGGCTCCGCACCGAAGCGGCGGGGCCGCCGTTTTCGTGCGCAGGGATATTTTCGACCCGAAACGGAGAAGGTGCGTCATGAGCGAGGCGATCTCTTACGAGGAAGCCTGGTCGCGGGCTGACAAGTTCGACCCTCCGGCGATTTTCGACGAGCTGCGGAAGGAGCGCCCGCTGGCGCGGATGGTCTACCCCGACGGGCACGTCGGGTGGATCGCCACCAGCCACGAGCTCGCCCGGCAGGTCCTGAGCGACCCGAAGTTCAGCCACAACCTGGAGATCGGGCACTTCCCGGTCACCAAGTACGGTGGCCCGGTACCGCAGTTCCCGGCCATGCCGGGGATGTTCATCCACATGGACCCGCCGGAGCAGACCCGGTTCCGCCGCCTGCTGACGCGTGAGTTCACCGGCCGCCGGATCAACCAGCTCGCGCCGCAGGTCGAGGCCGTGGCCGCGGAGCAGATCAAGGTCATGCGCGAGCACGGCAACTCCGCCGACCTGCTGGAGACCTTCGCCAACCCGCTGGTCCTGCGGGTGCTGTCGGACCTGATCGGCCTGCCCTACAGCGAGCGGGACCGCTACGCCGAGGCGCCGGCGGTCATGAACAACCCGTTCGGTGACGCGCAGGAGTCGATGGCGGCGTTCGCCCAGGTGGGCGCCTTCATCCACGAGACCATCGCGCGCAAGAAGGCGGAGCCCGGGGACGACATCCTGAGCCGGCTCATCGCCTCCGGGGAGCTGAGCGACGAGGAGCTGGGCAACATCACCGCCCTGCTGCTGTTCGCCGGTTACGAGACCACCGAGGGCGCGCTGACGGTCGGTGTGTTCGCGCTGCTGCACCACACCGAGCAGCTGGCCGCCCTGCGGGCCGATCCCTCGAAGATCGACGACGCGGTGGAGGAGATCCTCCGCTACATCACGGTCAACCAGTACGAGATCTTCCGGACCGCCCTGGAGGACCTCGAACTCGGCGGCCACACCGTGAAGAAGGGCGAGACGGTCACCGTCTCGCTGCCGGCTGCCAACCGGGACCCGGCGAAGTTCGGCTGCCCCGCCGATCTCGACCTCGGCCGGGACACCGCGGGCCACGTGGCCTTCGGCTACGGCGTCCACCAGTGCATCGGGCAGAACCTGGCCCGCCTGCAGCTGCGGGTCGGCCTGCGCGCCCTGCTGGAGGCCTTCCCCGACCTGCGCCTGGCGGTGCCGGCGGACGACGTCCCGCTGCGGACCCACGGGTCCGTCTTCGCTGTGAAGTCTCTGCCCGTTTCCTGGTAACTCCCTGCTCTCCGGAAGGAGTTCGCGGTAAGGTGCGCCCCGATCTGATCACCCCGCTCCCGGTCATCCTCCGGGAGAACGCGGTCCGTCTCACGGACAAGATCGCTTTCGAGGACGACCGGCACGCGGTCACCTACGGAGAGCTCGAAGCACGGACGCGGAGGCTGGCCGGTCACCTGGCCGGCCTCGGCGTCCGGCGCGGCGACCGAGTGGCCCTCTGTCTCGGCAACTCCGTCGCCATGGTGGAGGGCTACCTCGCCGTCGTGCGGGCGGGCGGGATCGGTGTACCGGTCAACCCGCGGGCCACGACGGCCGAGACCGAGTACCTGCTGAGCGACAGCGGCGCGGTCTTCGCCCTGACCGACACCGGTCATGCAGAAACGTTCCTGCGGCTACTGCCGACCCCGGCCGCCGGGCCCTGCGTCCTGGTGACCGGCCCGGCGGCGGCCCCGGCGGGCACCCTCTCCTTCGACGAACTCGCCGTCACCGAGCCCACCACCGAGGCCCCCGACGACCTCGGCCTGGACGAGGTGGCCTGGATGTTCTACACCTCGGGCACCACCGGCCGGCCCAAGGGCGTGCTGTCCACCCAGCGCAACTGCCTCTGGTCCGTCGCCTCCTGCTACGTGCCCGTGCCGGGCCTGTCCGAGCACGACCGCGTGCTGTGGCCGCTACCGCTCTTCCACAGCCTCTCGCACATCGCCTGCGTGCTCTCCGTCCCGGTGGCCGGCGCCACCGCCCGGATCATGGACGGGAGTTCCGCGGACGACATCCTGACCGCGCTCCGCGAGGACCGCTCCACCTTCCTGGCCGGCGTCCCCACCACCTACCACCACCTGGTCAGCACCGCCCGACGGACCGGCCTGTCGCTGCCCGACCTGCGGATCGGACTGGTCGGCGGCGCCGTCACCGGCTCCGAGCTGCGCCGCGCCTTCGAGGAGGGCTTCGGGGTGCCGCTGGTCGACGCCTACGGAAGCACCGAGACCTGCGGGGCGATCACCATCAACCCCCCGGACGCCGCGCGCGTCGAGGGCTCCTGCGGGCTGCCCGTGCCGGGTGTCGGGGTGCGGATCGTCGACCCGCGCACCGGCCGGGACGTCGCGGCCGGCGAGGAGGGTGAGGTCTGGGTCAGCGGACCGAACGTCATGGTCGGCTACCACAACAGCCCGGAGGCCACCGCCGCGGCGGTCCAGGACGGCTGGTTCCACACCGGCGACCTCGCCCGGCGTGACGAGGCCGGCTACTTCACCATCTGCGGCCGCCTCAAGGACCTGGTCATCCGCGGCGGCGAGAACATCCACCCCGACGAGGTCGAAGCCGTCCTGCGCACCGTCGAGGGCGTGGCCGACGCCGGAGTGGCCGGGGTGGCGCACGACACCCTCGGCGAGGTGCCCGTCGCCTGGGTCGTCCCGGGGCCGGCCGGCCTCGACACCGCCGCGCTGATCGACCGCTGCCGCGACCGGCTGTCGGCCTACAAGCTGCCGGAGCGGGTCTACGAGGTCGCCGGCATCCCCCGCACGGCCTCCGGGAAGATCGTCCGGCGCCTGCTGGCGGAGCAGCCCGCCCGGCTGCGCTACGCCGCCGACGGACACCACGACGCCGTGCTGGCACCGGTCTGGGTACCGGCGGCGACCGCGCCCCCCTCGGACGCCCCCGAGGCCGCCGGACCGGCCGCGCCCGGCTGGGCGGTGGTCGGCCCCGCCGGCGCGCTCGTCGCCGGCCTGCGGGCCGCCGGCCTGGACGCCCGGCACCACCCCGACCTCGCGGCCCTGGGCGCCGCCGTGGCGGCCGGCGAGCCGGCTCCCGGCGTGACGGTGCTCGCCCCGCCCGCCACCGGCGCCGACGGCCGGCTGCCGGCCCTCCGGCCCGTCCCGGCCGGGGCCCGGCTGATCGTCCTCACCTGCGGCGCGGTCGCCGCCACCGCCGGGGACGGCGCGCCGGACCTCGCGGGCGTGCCGCTCTGGGCCGTCGCGCGGTCGGCCCAGGCCGGCCACGACCGGCCCGAGGCCGTGACCGTCCTCGACCTCGAAGCCGGCTCGGACCTCGAAGCCGACTCGGAGCACGCCGGTGTCCTGCTCGCCGCCGTCGCCTCCGGCGAACCCCAACTCGCGGTGCGGGCCGGGGAGCTGCTGGTCCCCAGACTGGTCCGGGTCCCGCTCGCCGACCGTCCGCGCGACGCCGGTCCGGCCGGCCTCGGCGCGACCGTGGTGGTCACCGGGTCCGACACGGCGGCCGGCGCCGCACTGGTGCGCCACCTGGCCACCGCGCACCGGGTGGAGCGGCTGCTGCTGGTCGACACCCCGGTGGCGGGCGACCGCCCCGAACCGGCCGGAACCGACCTCGCCCCCGAGGTGGAGCTCACCCGGGTGAGCGCCGACGCCACCGACCCGGCCGCACTGCGGACCGTCCTGCGGACCGCGCTGGCCGGCCTCGGCCGCCCGGTGACCGCCGTCGTGCACGCCGCCGCCGACCCCGCACTGGCCCTGGCCCTGGACGAGCTCACGGCCGACACCGAGCCGGTCGCCTTCGTCGCCGTCACCGGTACGGCCGCCACGCTGGGCTCCGCCGGGGCCCCGGAGACGGCCGTCGCCGAGGCGCTGACCGAGGCGCTGGCGCACACCCGCCGGCTGCGCGGCCGCACCGGCTCGACGCTGGCCTGGAGCACCGAGCCCCCGGCGACCGGCGACCAGGCCCGGCAGCTGCGCGACGGGCTCGCCGCGTTCGACCTGCTGATCGAGAGCGGAGCCCCGGCGCTGGTGGCGCTGCGGCCCGGCCCGATCGCCCCGGACGGCCCGGTCCCGGCGGTCCGTCGCGCCCTCGCCGCGACGCCGCCCCCGGCGGCCCGACCCGACGAGGCCGTCACCGCCGCCCTGCGCGAGCGCCTGTCCGGCCTGGACGAGCGCGCGCAGCTCGCCCTGCTCGAAGAACTGGTCCGCACCCAGGCCGCCGCCGTGCTGAGCCGGCCGGGCACCGGGGCGATCCCGGCCGGCCGCGCCTTCCGCGACCTGGGCCTCACCTCGCTCGCCGTCGTCGAGCTGCGCAACCGGCTGACCGAGAGCACCGGGCTGCGCCTGCCCGCCACCGTCAGCTTCGACCACCCGACGCCGGAGGCGCTGGCGGCCCACCTGCGGGCCCGCACCCTCGGCCTCCGGGAGGCCCCGGAGACGGCCGGCCGCGCGGTGCCCGCCGACCCGGACGAGCTGATCGCCGTCGTCGGCATGGCGTGCCGGCTGCCCGGCGGCGTCACCGGCCCGGAGGACCTGTGGCGGCTGGTCAGCGAGGGCCGGGAGGCCCTGTCCGGGTTCCCGTCCGATCGCGGCTGGGACTTGGACGGCCTGTTCTCCGGGGGGCCGGAGCGGGCCGGCACCTCCACCACCGACCGGGGCGGCTTCCTGCACGACGCAGGGCTGTTCGACGCGGGCTTCTTCGGGATCTCGCCGCGTGAGGCACTGGCGATGGACCCGCAGCAGCGGCTGCTGCTGGAGGCCTCCTGGGAGGCCATGGAGCGGGCCGGTATCGACCCGGCCGGGCTGAAGGGCGCGGACGTCGGGGTGTTCTCCGGCGTGATGGGCCAGAGCTACGGCGCGGGTGGTGCGGCGCCGGCGGAGCTGGAGGGCTTCGTCGCCACGGGTACGGCGTCGAGTGTGGCGTCGGGCCGGGTGTCGTACGTGTTCGGGTTCGAGGGCCCGGCGGTGACGGTCGACACGGCCTGCTCGTCCTCGCTGGTGGCGATGCACCTGGCGGCGCAGGCCCTGCGGCGCGGGGAGTGCTCGCTGGCGCTGGCCGGCGGTGCGACGGTCATGGCGACGCCGGACACCTTCGTGGAGTTCTCGCGGCAGCGGGCGCTGGCGGCCGACGGCCGGTGCAAGTCCTACGCGGACGCGGCGGACGGCACCGGCTGGGCCGAGGGCGCGGGCGTGGTGGTCCTGGAGCGGCTCTCCGAGGCGCGGCGCAACGGGCACCACGTGCTGGCCGTGCTGCGCGGGTCGGCGGTGAACCAGGACGGCGCCTCCAACGGCCTGACCGCGCCCAACGGGCTCTCCCAGCAGCGGGTGATCCGCAAGGCGCTGGCGAACGCGGGGCTGACCACGGCGGATGTGGACGTGGTGGAGGGGCACGGCACCGGGACGGTGCTGGGGGACCCGATCGAGGCGCAGGCGCTGCTGGCCACCTACGGTCAGGACCGGCCCGCCGAGCGGCCGCTGCGGCTCGGATCGCTGAAGTCGAACATCGGCCACACCCAGGCCGCCGCCGGCGTCTCGGGCGTGATCAAGATGGTGCAGGCGCTGCGCCACGGCGTCATGCCGCCCACGCTGCACGTGGACGCGCCCTCCTCGCAGGTGGACTGGTCGGCCGGTGCGGTGGAGCTGCTGACCGAGGCGCGGGAGTGGCCGGAGACCGGCCGCCCCCGCCGGGCCGCCGTCTCCTCCTTCGGCGTCAGCGGCACCAACGCGCACCTGATCCTGGAGCAGGCGCCCGAGGAGGAGCCGGTCGCGGTCGAGGCCGCGCCTGCGGGCGTGGTGCCGCTGGTCGTGTCGGCGAAGAGCGCCGCCTCGCTGGCGGGCCAGGCCGGGCGGCTGACGGCCCTCGTGGAGGCGGGCGACACGGCGGCGCTGGCCGGCGCGCTGGTCTCGCGGCGGGCGCTGCTGGACGAGCGTGCGGTGGTGGTGGCGGGTTCGTCGGAGGAGGCGTTGGCGGGGCTGGCCGCGCTGGCGCGGGGCGAGTCGGCTCCGGGGCTGGTGACGGGCAGCGTGTCGAGCACTGGCCGGACGGTGCTGGTGTTCCCGGGGCAGGGTTCGCAGTGGGTCGGCATGGGTCGTGAACTGCTGGACTCCTCGCCGGTGTTCGCGGAGCGCATCGCGGAGTGCGCCCGGGCCCTGAGCCCGTGGGTGGACTGGTCGCTGGAGGAGGTGCTGCGGGGGGAGGCTCCGGCGGAGCTGCTGGACCGGGTGGACGTGTTGCAGCCGGCGAGCTTCGCGGTGATGGTCGGTCTGGCTGCCGTCTGGGCGTCGGTGGGTGTGGTGCCGGACGCGGTGGTCGGTCACTCCCAGGGTGAGATCGCGGCGGCCTGCGTGTCGGGTGCGCTCTCCCTGGAGGACGCGGCGCGGATCGTGGCGGTGCGCAGCCAGGTGATCGCCGGGCAGCTGGCCGGGCGCGGCGGGATGGCCTCGGTGGCGCTCTCCGAGGCGGAGGCGCTGGCCAGGCTGGAGCGTTGGGCGGACCGCGTCGAGGTGGCGGCCGTCAACGGCCCGTCCTCCGTGGTCGTGGCCGGTGACGCCGAAGCACTGACCGAGGCCCTGGACGCGCTGGCGGCGGACGAGGTCCGGGTGCGCCGGGTGGCGGTGGACTACGCCTCCCACACCCGGCACGTCGAGGCGATCGAGGAGACCCTGGCGGAGGCCTTCGCGGACATCCGCAGCCAGGCCCCGCGGATTCCGTTCTACTCGACGGTCGTCAGCGGGTGGGTGCGCGAGGCCGGCGTGCTGGACGGCGGCTACTGGTACCGCAACCTGCGCGGCCAGGTGCGCTTCGGCCCGGCCATTGCCGCGCTGCTGGGCGAGGGCCACACGGTGTTCGTGGAGGCCAGCGCCCACCCGGTGCTGGTCCAGCCGATCAACGAGATCGTCGACGAGGCCCAGGCCGAGGCCCTGGTCGCAGGCTCGCTGCGGCGCGAGGAGGGCGGGCCGCGCCGGCTGCTGACCTCGATGGCCGAACTCTTCGTCCGCGGCGTCACCGTGGACTGGACCGGTGTCCTGCCCGCCGATGCCGCCACGGCCCGGGTCGACCTGCCGACCTACGCCTTCGACCACCGGCACTACTGGCTCCAGGCCGCCCCGGCCACCGACGCGGCCTCGCTCGGCCAGGCCACCGCCGACCACCCGCTGATCGGCGCGATCGTCGGTGTGCCCGGCTCGGGCGGCTTCATGACCACCTCGCGGTGGTCGCTCGGCGCACACTCCTGGCTGGCCGAGCACGTGGTGGGCGACGCCGTCCTGGTGCCGAACGCGGCCCTGGTCGAGCTGGCCGTCCGGTTCGGCGACGAGGTCGCCACCCCGACCGTCGCGGAACTGACCGTCGAGCGGCCCGTGGTGCTCCCGCTGCGCGGTGGCCGGTCCGTCCAGATGATCGTCGGGGAGGCCGACGACGCGCGGCGGCGCACCGTCGAGGTGTACTCCCGCGCGGACGACGCGCCGCTGGACGCGGAGTGGACGCGCCACGCCCACGGCACGCTGTCGCCCGCTCCGGCCGACGCGCAGGCCACCCCGTCCGCCGGCGGCCCCGCGACCGAGGTCTCCCTGGACGACGCGGCCGGCCCCGCCGACCGCTACGGCCTGCACCCGGCGCTGCTGGACGCGGCCGTCCGCACGATCCTTCCGGAGGGCACGCTCGCGGCCGAGTGGCGCGGGGTGACCCTGCTGGCCTCGGGCGCCTCCGAGGTGCAGGTCCGCACCTCCGGGACGCCGGAGGACGGGGCCCGCCTGGAGCTGGGCGATCCGGCCGGCGGACCGGTGCTGATCGCCGAAGCGGTACTCGCCCGCCCCTTCTCGCCCGAACAGGACGGCATCGCCCGGGAGTCGACCCAGGACGCGCTGTTCCGCCTGGAGTGGTCCGAGCTGCCCCTGCCCGCCGTGGACCGGGCCGCCGTTACCACCACGGCCACGGTCACGACCGCCGGGGACATCGAGGCCCTGGCCGCGTCGGACGGCCCGGCCCCGGACGTCCTGCGGTACGCGGTGGAGCACCCGGCCGGCGACCCCCGGGCCGCCGTGGCCGCCGCGCTGGCAGCCCTCCAGGCCTGGCTGTCCGTACCCGCCCTGGCGCAGTCCCGGCTGGTCGTGGCCGTCGCCGGGGACGGGGCCGACCTCGCCACCGCCGCCGTGTCCGGCCTGCTGCGCTCGGCGCAGTCCGAGCACCCGGACCGCATCGTGCTGGTCGAACTCGACGACACCGCACAGGCGTTGCTGCCGGCCGTGCTGGCCGCCGGTGAACCGCGGGTCCGGGTGCGGGCCGGTGTGGCCGAGGTGCCCCGCCTGGTGCGCGCCACCGCCCCGGAGCGCTCCGCCGAGGCGGCCGACCGCACCGAGGCGCCCGGCCGGGCCCGGGAGCTCGACCCCGCCGGTACCGTCCTGGTCACCGGCGGGACGGGGACGCTCGGCGCCCTCGTCGCCCGGCAGCTCGTCACCGCGCACGCCGTCCGGCACCTGCTGCTGGTCAGCCGCCGCGGCCCCGCCGCCGAGGGCGCGCAGGCGCTGCGCGAGGAGCTCACCGCGCTGGGCGCCACCGTCACCGTCGCCGCCTGCGACACGGCCGACCGCGCCCAGGTCGAGGCCCTCCTCGCGGCGGTGCCGGCCGAACACCCGCTGACCGCCGTCGTCCACACCGCCGGCGTCCTGGACGACGGCGTGGTCACGGCGCTCACCCCGGAACGGGTCGACACCGTGCTGCGGCCGAAGCTGGACGCCGCCCTGCACCTGCACGAGCTGACCCGGGAGCTGGACCTCGCCGCCTTCGTGCTGTTCTCCTCCGCCGCCGGCGTCCTGGGCAACCCCGGGCAGGGCAACTACGCGGCGGCCAACGCCTGCCTGGACGCGCTGGCCCAGCACCGCCGCCAGCTCGGCCTGCCCGCCGTCTCGCTGGCCTGGGGCTACTGGAGCCAGGCCAGCGGCATGACCCGCCACCTCGGCTCCGCCGACCTGCACCGCACCCGGCGACTGGGCATGGTCGGGCTGTCCGACGCCGAGGGGATGGCGCTGCTGGACGCCGCGCTGCGCGCCGACGCCGGGACGCCCGCGGCCCTGGTGGCCGCGAGGTTCGACCTGCCCGCCCTGCGCACGGCGGCCCGCAGCGGCCCCGTCGCACCGCTGCTGCGCGGCCTGGCACCCGCCGGGCGCCGGACCGCCCGGGCCGCCACCGGCGCGGACACCGCCTCCCTGCGCGAGCGCCTCGCCCGTCTGGGCCCGGACGAGCAGACGGAGGAGCTGGTGGCCCTGGTGCGCCGGCACGCCGCCCAGGTGCTCGGCCACGCCGCCCCCGACGCCGTCCGGGCCGACCGCGCCTTCAAGGAGGCCGGCTTCGACTCGCTGACCGCCGTGGAGCTGCGGAACCGGCTGGCCGCCGCGAGCGGTCTCACGCTCTCCTCGACCATCGTCTTCGACTACCCGAAGCCGGTGGCCCTCGCCGAGCACCTGCGCGCCAGGCTCCTCGGCACCACCGCCCCGGAGGGCGCGGCCGCCGCCCCGCACTCCGCGCCCGCCGACCCCGACGAGCCGATCGCGATCGTGGCGATGTCCTGCCGCCTCCCGGGCGGGGTGCACAGCCCCGAGGACCTCTGGCGGCTGGTCGCCGACGGCGTCGACGCCGTCACCGAGTTCCCCGAGGACCGCGGCTGGGACATCGAGCGGCACTACGACGCCGACCCGGACAGCGCGGGCAAGACCTACGTCCGCCACGCCGCCTTCCTCGACGACGCCGCCGGGTTCGACGCCGCCTTCTTCGGCATCTCCCCGAACGAGGCGCTGGCGATGGACCCGCAGCAGCGGCTGCTGCTGGAGACCTCCTGGGAGGCCTTCGAACGCGCCGCGATCGACCCCACCGGGCTGAGCGGGCAGGACATCGGCGTCTTCGTCGGCGTCAACAGCCACGACTACACCGTCCGGATGCACCAGGCGGCCGGGGTCGAGGGCTTCCGCCTCACCGGCGGCTCCGGCAGCGTCCTCTCGGGCCGCGTCGCCTACCAGTTCGGCTTCGAGGGACCGGCCGTCACCGTCGACACCGCCTGCTCCTCCTCGCTGGTCGCCCTGCACCTGGCCGCCCAGGCGCTGCGCCGCGGCGAGTGCACCATGGCGCTGGCCGGCGGCGTGATGGTGATGGGCAACCTGGAGACCTTCGTCGAGTTCTCCCGGCAGCGCGGGCTGGCCCCGGACGGCCGCTGCAAGGCCTTCGCGGACGGCGCGGACGGCACCGGCTGGGCCGAGGGCGTGGGCGTGCTGCTCGTCGAGCGGCTCTCCGAGGCGCGCCGGCGCGGGCACCAGGTCCTGGCGGTGATCAGCGGCAGCGCGGTGAACCAGGACGGCGCGTCGAACGGCCTGACCGCGCCGAACGGCTTGTCGCAGCAGCGGGTGATCCGCAAGGCGCTGGCGAACGCCGGCCTGTCGCCGGTCGAGGTGGACGCGGTGGAGGCGCACGGCACGGGCACCGTGCTGGGCGACCCGATCGAGGCGCAGGCGCTGCTGGCCACCTACGGTCAGGACCGGCCCGCCGACCGGCCGCTCTGGCTCGGCTCGGTCAAGTCGAACATCGGCCACACCCAGGCCGCGGCCGGGGTGGCCGGTGTGATCAAGATGGTGATGGCCATCCGGAACGGCGTCCTGCCCCGGACCCTGCACGTGGACCGGCCCTCGACCCATGTGGACTGGTCGGTGGGCGCCGTCGAGCTGCTGACCGAGGCCCGGGCGTGGCCGGAGACCGGCCGCCCGCGCCGCGCGGGGGTGTCCTCCTTCGGCATCGGCGGCACCAACGCGCACGTCCTGGTCCAGGAGGCGCCCGCCGAGGCCGTGGTCGCGGCGGAGCCCGCGCGGCCGGACGAGGCCGACGCCGTCACGGCGCTGCCCGTGCCGGTGCCGGTGCCCGTGTCGGCCAGGACGGCGGCCGCCCTGCGCGGCCAGGCCGGGCGGCTCGCCCGCTTCGTCGACGACCGCGCCGACCTCCCGCTCGCCGGGACGGCCCGCGCGCTCGCCACCGCCCGGGCCCGGCTCGACCACCGCGCCGTGGTGCTGGCGGGCGACCGCCGGCAGCTGTCCGACGCCCTGCGCGCCCTCGAACACGGCGTGCCCGGCGCCGGGACGGTCGTCGGCAACGCCGCCGACGCCGACGGCAAGCTCGCCTTCCTCTTCACCGGGCAGGGCAGCCAGTGGGCCGGCATGGGCCGCCGGCTCGCCGAGGCGTTCCCCGTCTTCCGGGACGCCTTCGCCGCTGCCTGCGCCGCCGTCGAGCGGCACCTGGACGGCCACCTGGCGCGACCGCTGCACGAGGTCGTCTTCGCCGACCCCGGTACGGCGGACGGCGCGCTGCTCGACGAGACGATGTACACCCAGGCCGGTCTCTTCGCCCTGGAGACGGCGCTGTTCCGGCTCTTCACCTCGTGGGGCGTGCGGCCGGACCTCCTGGCCGGCCACTCGATCGGTGAGATCACCGCCGCCCACGCCGCCGGCATCCTGGACCTCGCCTCGGCGGGTGAACTGGTCGCCGCCCGCGGGCGGTTGATGCAGGCGCTGCCCGCCGGCGGCGCGATGGTCGCCGTCCAGGCCACCGAGGCCGACGTCGCGCCGCTGCTGGCCGGCGCGGCGGGCGTGGTCGGCATCGCGGCGGTCAACGGCCCCGACGCGCTGGTGCTCTCCGGCGCCGAGGACGCGGTGCTCGCCGTCGCCGCCGAGCTGGCCCGCGACGGCCACAAGACCCGGCGGCTCGCCGTCAGTCACGCCTTCCACTCGCCCCTGATGGCGCCCATGCTGGCGGAGTTCGAGGCCGTCGCGGCCCGGCTGCGGTACCGGCCGGGCACCGTCCCCGTCGTCTCCACCCTCACCGGTGAGCTCGCCGAGGACGGCCACTTCGGCACCCCCGCGTACTGGGTCGACCAGGTGCGCGGCGCCGTCCGGTTCGGCGACGCGGTCGGGTCGCTGCGCGACCAGGGCGCGGTGACCTACCTCGAACTGGGGCCGGGCGGGGTGCTGACCGCCATGGCGCTCGGCACGCTCGGCGCGCAGGCGCGGGGCTGCCTCGCCACCCTGCGCACCGACACCCCCGAGGACACCGCCGTCCTCACCGCGCTCGCCGAACTGCACGTGCGCGGCGTGGACGTGGACTGGCCCGCCGTCCTGCCCGTCGCCCTGCCCGCCGTCCCCGGCCGGCCGGACGCAGAGCTCGGAGCGGCCGCGGCGGTCGGGGCCGAACTGCCCACCTACGCCTTCCAGCACGAGCGCTACTGGGTCGAGAGCGGCGCCGCCGTGGACGCCGAGGCGCTCGGCGCCCGCAGCACCGGCCACCCGCTGCTCGGCACGGTCGTCGAGGTCCCCGGGGACGGCGGCAGCGGTGTCGTGCTCACCGGGCGGCTCACCCGGCGCAGCCGCGGTCTGCTGGTCGACCCGGCCGGCGCCGGCGACACCGCCGTGCCGACGGCCGTCCTGCTGGACCTGCTCGTCCGGGCCGGCAGCGAGGCCGCCAGCGGAGCCGTCCGGCAGATCACCGTCGAGACGCCGCTGACCCTGCCCGCGCAGGGGCACCTCCAGGTGCGGGTGGCGGTGGAGGCCCCGGGCCGGGACGGCCTGCGCCGCGCCGGTGTGCACTCCCGGCCGGCCGGCCGGGAGGAGGACCGGTGGACCTGCCACGCCCGCGCCCTGCTGGCGCCCGGCCTGCCGCAGCCCGCCTTCGACCTGCGCGGCTGGCCGTCCGCCGACGACGCCGAGGACACCGCCGGGCCCGCCGCCAAGGTGGCCGGCGTCCGCCGGCTCTGGCAGCGGGACGGCCGGCTCCTCGCCGACATCGAGCTGCCCGCCGAACGGGCCGACGAGGCCGCGGCGTTCACGCTCCACCCGGCGCTCATCGACACCGCGCTGAAGGTGCTGGCCGCCCACGCCGGCGGTGACGCCGCCGGCGACCGCGAGCCGACCGCCTGCGCCGACCTCGCGGTCTACGCGGAGGGCGCCGCCGCGCTGCGGCTGCGGATCACCCCGGCCGGCGGTGGGGGCCACCTGGTGGAGCTGGCCGACGCGGCGGGCGAACCGGTCGCCGCCTTCGGGCCGTTGACGCTGGGGGGCGCCGCCGCTCCCGCCGAGGTGACCGGGTCCGACCCGGCCCCGGCCGGCGCCCCGCTGGCCCGGCGCGTGGTGCGGCGCGGTACGGCGGCAGGCGGCTCGATGGCCGACCGCCTCGCCGACCTCGCCACCGCGGAACAGCACCGCCTGCTGATGGACCTGGTGCGGGAGAGCGCCGCCGTCGTCCTCGGCCACCAGGGCGCCGAGTCCTTCGACGGCGACCAGCCCTTCCGCGAGCTCGGCTTCGACTCCCTCAGCGCCGTCAAGCTCCGCAACCGGCTGCACGACTTCACCGGCCTGTCGCTGCCCACCAGTCTGGTCTTCGACTACCCGACCCCGTCGGTGCTGGCCGGCCACCTGCGCGCCGAACTGCTCGGCGAGCGGGCGACGGGCGCCCCGGCGCCCACCGCGGCCGCGACGGACCCGGACGAGCCGATCGCCATCATCGCCATGAGCACCCGGCTGCCGGGCGGGGTGACCACCCCCGAGGAGCTCTGGACGCTGGTCGCGGAGGGGCGCGACGGGCTCTCCGCCTTCCCCGGCGACCGGGACTGGGACGTCGACAAGCTGTACCACCCGGACCCGGCGCACCCCGGCACCAGCTACACGCGGGTCGGCGGATTCCTGCACGACGCGGCCCAGTTCGACGCCGGACTCTTCGGCATCTCGCCGCGTGAGGCGCTGGCGATGGACCCGCAGCAGCGGTTGCTGCTGGAGACGTCCTGGGAGGCGCTGGAGCGGGCCGGCATCGACCCGCTCTCCACCCGGGGCCGCGACATCGGCGTCTTCACCGGCATCGTCCACCACGACTACGTGACGCGGCTGCGGCAGGTGCCCGACGACGTGCAGGGCTACGTCATGACCGGTACGTCGTCCAGCGTGGCCTCGGGCCGGGTGTCCTACGTGTTCGGGTTCGAGGGCCCGGCGGTCACCGTGGACACGGCGTGCTCGTCCTCGCTGGTGGCGATGCACCTGGCGGCGCAGGCCCTGCGGCGCGGGGAGTGCTCGATGGCCCTGGCCGGCGGGGCGACCGTGATGTCCAGCCCGGACGCCTTCCTGGAGTTCTCGCGGCAGCGCGGCCTCTCCGCCGACGGCCGCTGCAAGGCCTACTCCGCGACGGCCGACGGCACCGGTTGGGCGGAGGGCGTGGGCGTGGTGGTGCTGGAGCGGCTCTCCGAGGCGCGGCGCAACGGTCACCACGTGCTGGCCGTGCTGCGCGGCAGCGCGGTGAACCAGGACGGCGCGTCCAACGGCCTGACCGCGCCGAACGGCCCCTCGCAGCAGCGGGTGATCCGCCGGGCGCTGGCGAACGCGGGCCTGACCGCGGCCGAGGTGGACGTCGTCGAGGGCCACGGCACCGGCACCTCGCTGGGTGACCCGATCGAGGTCCAGGCGCTGCTGGCCACCTACGGCCAGGACCGGCCCGCGGACCGGCCGCTGCGGCTCGGCTCGCTGAAGTCCAACATCGGCCACACCCAGGCGGCGGCGGGTGTCTCCGGTGTGATCAAGATGGTGGAGGCGATGCGGCACGGCGTGATGCCCGCGACGCTCCACGTGACCGAGCCGACGCCGCAGGTGGACTGGGCGGCGGGGGCGGTGGAGCTGCTGACCGAGGCCCGGGAGTGGCCGCGCAACGGCCACCCGCGCCGCGCCGCGGTCTCCTCCTTCGGCGCTAGCGGCACCAATGCCCACGTGATCCTGGAGGAGGGGCCCGAGGAGGAGCCGGTCGTTCCCGAGGCCGCGCCCGACGGCGTGGTGCCACTGGTGGTGTCGGCCAAGAGTGCCGCCTCGCTGACCGGCCAGGCCGGCCGGCTGGTCTCCTTCGTCGAGGCGTCGGAGGCGGCGCCCCTCGCCGCCGTGGCGGGGGCGCTGGTCTCGCGGCGGGCGGTGCTCGCCGAGCGTGCGGTGGTGGTGGCCGGTTCGCGGTCCGAGGCGTTGGCGGGGCTGGGTGCGCTGGCGCGGGGCGAGTCGGCTCCGGGGCTGGTGACGGGCAGCGTGTCGAGCCCGGGCCGGACGGTGCTCGTCTTCCCGGGGCAGGGTTCGCAGTGGGTCGGCATGGGTCGTGAACTGCTGGACACCTCGCCGGTGTTCGCCGAGCGGGTGGCGGCGTGTGCGGCCGCGCTGGACCCGTGGGTGGACTGGTCGCTGGAGGAGGTGCTGCGGGGGGAGGCCCCGGCCGAGCTGCTGGACCGGGTGGACGTGCTCCAGCCGGCGAGCTTCGCCATGATGGTCGGTCTGGCCGCGGTCTGGGCCTCGGCGGGTCTGGTTCCGGACGCCGTACTGGGTCACTCCCAGGGTGAGATCGCGGCGGCCTGCGTGTCGGGTGCGCTCTCCCTGGAGGACGCGGCGCGGATCGTGGCGGTGCGCAGCCAGGTGATCGCCGGCAGCCTCGCGGGGCGTGGCGGGATGGCCTCGGTGGCGCTCTCCGAGGCGGAGGCGCTGGCCAGGTTGGAGCGTTGGGCGGACCGGGTGGAGGTGGCGGCCGTCAACAGCCCCACCTCGGTCGTCGTCGCCGGTGACGCCGAGGCCCTTGACGAAGCCCTGGACGTCCTCGCGGCCGACGGCGTACGAGTACGCCGGGTCGCGGTGGACTACGCCTCCCACACCCGACATGTCGAGGCGATCGAAGGCACACTGGCCGAGGCCTTCGCGGACATCCGCAGCCAGGCCCCGCTGCTGCCCTTCTACTCCACCGTGACGAGCGAGTGGGTCGACGAGGCCGGCGTGCTCGACGGCGGCTACTGGTACCGCAACCTGCGCGGCCAGGTCCGCTTCGGCCCCGCCGTCGCCGAACTCCTCGGCCAGGGCCACACCGTCTTCGTCGAGTCCAGCGCCCACCCCGTCCTCGTCCAGCCGATCAACGAGATCTTCGACACCGCCGCGGACGACAGCGTCCGGCTGCGCTCCGTCGTCGGCGGCACGCTGCGCCGGGACGAGGGCGGCCTGCGCCGACTGCTGGCCTCGACGGCCGAACTCTTCGTCCGGGGCGTCGCCGTGGACTGGACCGGCGTGCTGCCCGACGGCGCCGGCACCACCCCCGTCGAGCTGCCGACCTACGCCTTCGACCGCCGGCACTTCTGGCTGCAGGAGGGCGAGACGCCCGACGACCTCGCCTCGGCGGCCGAAGGCGCGGACTCCGACTTCTGGGCCGCCGTCGAGCAGACGGACGCCGACTCGCTCGCCCACCTGCTCGACCTGGCCTCGGCCGACCAGCGCGACGCGCTGCGCACGGTCGTCCCGGTCCTCGCGGACTGGCGCGGCCGTCGGCGCCGCCGGTCGAGCGCCGAGAAGCTGCGCTACAACGTCACCTGGCGGCCGCTCGAACGCGAGGCCGCCGGTGTGCCGGGCGGACGCTGGCTGGTTGTCGTTCCGGCTGAGGCACCCGTCGACGACCTGACGGCGGCGCTGGCCGGGCAGGGGCTCGACCTCGTCACACTGGAGGTCGAGGCCGCCGGAGCCACGCGCGCCCGCCTGGCGGAGCGCCTGACCACCCTGCTGGCCGAGCACGACGTGACCGGCGTGCTCTCCCTGCTCGCGCTCGACCCCGGGACCGCCGCGCCGGACGTGAGCGCCACGGTGGCGACCCTCGCGCTGATCCAGGCCCTCGGCGACGCCGGGGCCGGCCGGCCGCTCTGGTGCCTCACCCGGGGCGCGGTCAACATCGGTATCCAGGACACCCTCACCGCACCGGCCCAGGCCGCGCTGTGGGGCCTGGGCCGGGCCGCGGCCCTGGAGTTCCCCGACCGGTGGGGCGGTCTGATCGACCTGCCCGCGGCGAACGACGCCCGGACGGCGCAGTACCTGCTCGGTGCGCTGAACGGCGCCGCCGGGGACGACCAGCTCGCCGTCCGCCGCTCGGGCGTCTACAGCCGCCGACTGGTCCGCAAGCCCGCGCCGGAGCCCGCCGCCGGCGGCGGCTGGCAGCCGAGCGGCACCGTGCTGGTGACCGGCGGCGCCGAGGGGCTCGGCCGGCACGCCGCGCTCTGGCTGGCGCGCTCCGGCGCCCGTCGGCTGATCGTCACCACCGGCCCCCGGACCCCCGAGGAGGCACTGGCCGGGCTGCGGGAGGAACTCGCCGCGCTGGGCACGGACACCGCCGTGCTGTCCTGCGCCGACGCCGACCGGGAGGAACTCGCCCGGCTGGTCGCCGAGACGCCCGCGGAGCAGCCGCTCACCGCCGTGCTGCACGCGGCCGACCTGCCCTGGACGGGCTCCGTCACCGACACCGGCGCGGCGGACCTCGCCGAGGTGTTCGCCGCCAAGGTGGACACGGCGTTCTGGCTCGACGAGCTGTTCGCCGACACCCCGCTCGACGCGTTCGTCGTCTTCTCCTCGATCGCCAGCGTCTGGGGCGGCGGCGGGCAGGGCGTCTCCGGCGCGGCCAACACCGTGCTCGACGCCCTGGTCGAGTGGCGCCGAGGGCGCGGCCTGCGGGCCACGTCGATCGCCTGGGGCGCCCTCGACCAGGTCGGCGCGGGCATGGACGAGGCGACCCTCACCCAGCTGCGCCGCCGGGGTGTCCTGCCGATGGCCCCGCAGGTCGCGATGACCGCCTTCGAGCAGGCGGTGGAGGCCCAGGAGAAGTTCGTCACGGTGGCCGACATGGACTGGGACGCCTTCATCCCGGCGTTCACCTCCGTCCGGGTCAGCCCCCTGTTCGCCGACCTCCCCGAGGCCGACGCCGCCCTGCGGGCCTCCCAGCCGGACGCCGGGAACAGCGACACCACGTCCTCGCTGGTGGACTCGCTGCGGGCGGTGGCGGAGGCCGAGCAGGGCCGGATCCTGCTGAAGCTCGTCTGCGGCCACGCGGCGACCGTCCTGGGCCACAGCAGCGCCGAGAGCATCGGCCCGCTGCAGGCCTTCCAGGAGGTCGGCTTCGACTCGCTGGCCGCCGTCAACCTCCGCAACAGCCTGCACGTGGCCACCGGGCTGCGGCTGCCGGCGACCCTGATCTTCGACTACCCCACCCCGGACGCCCTCGTCGGCTACCTGCGCTCCGAGCTCCTGCGGGACGCCGGCGACGACCTCGACGGGCGGGAGGACGACCTGCGGCGCGCGCTCGCGGACGTCCCGTTCGCCCGCTTCAAGGAGGCGGGCCTCCTGGACACCCTGCTCGCCCTCGTCGAGACCGAGGACGCCGCGCCCGACGCGGCGGCGGCCCAACCGGCCGCGGCCGACGACGACCTGATCGACGCCATGGACGTTGCCGACCTCGTGCAGCGCGCCCTGGGCAAGACGAACTGACCCGGACGATCCGGATGGCCCTGATGACCCGGTACGACCAGCTGACCACTGACAGCGGACTGACACGGAGGACGTAGGAACATGACGACGCCGGACGAGCAGATCGTCAACGCACTTCGTGCCTCGCTGAAGGAGAACGCACGGCTTCAGCAGGAGAACCAGAAGCTCCTCGAAGCCCCTGCCGAGCCCATCGCCATCGTGTCGATGGCCTGCCGCTACGCGGGCGGGATCCGCACCCCGGAGGACCTCTGGCGGGTCGTCACCGACGGCACCGACGTGTACACCGCCTTCCCCGAGGACCGCGGCTGGGACCTCGAAGGCCTCTACCACCCGGACCCGGACAACCCCGGCACCACCTACGTGCGCGAGGGCGCCTTCCTGCACGACGCGGGCCAGTTCGACGCCGGCTTCTTCGGCATCTCGCCGCGCGAGGCGCTCGCCATGGACCCGCAGCAGCGGCAGCTGCTGGAGGTGTCCTGGGAGGCGCTGGAGCGGGCCGGCATCGCGCCGCACTCCGTCCGGGGCACCGACATCGGCGTGTTCGCCGGCATCGTGCACCAGGACTACGCCCCGGACCTCAGCGGATACGAGGGCTTCCTCAGCCTGGAGCGGGCCCTGGGCACGGCCGGTGGCGTCGCCTCCGGCCGGGTCGCCTACTCGCTCGGGCTGGAGGGCCCGGCGGTCACCGTCGACACCATGTGCTCCTCGTCGCTGGTCGCCATCCACCTGGCCGCCCAGGCGCTGCGCCGCGGCGAGTGCTCGATGGCGCTGGCCGGCGGTGCGACCGTGATGGCGACCCCGGGCGGGTTCGTGGGCTTCGCCCGCCAGCGCGGCCTGGCCTTCGACGGCCGCTGCAAGTCCTACGCGGCCTGCGCCGACGGCTCCAGCTGGGCCGAGGGCGCCGGTGTCGTCCTGCTGGAGAAGCTCTCCCGGGCCCGGGAGCTGGGCCACCGCGTCCTGGCGGTCATCCGGGGCTCCGCGCTCAACCAGGACGGCGCGTCCAACGGTCTGACCGCACCCAACGGCCCGGCGCAGCAGCGGGTCATCCGCAAGGCGCTGGACAGCGCCAACCTCTCCGCGGCCGACATCGACATGGTCGAGGGCCACGGCACCGGCACCGTCCTGGGCGACCCGATCGAGGCGCAGGCGCTGCTGGCCACCTACGGCCAGGACCGCTCCGCCGACCGCCCGCTGCGGCTGGGCTCGGTCAAGTCGGTGATCGGCCACACCCAGGCGGCCTCCGGTGTCGCCGGTGTGATCAACATGGTGCAGGCGCTGCGGCACGGCGTGATGCCGGCCACCCGGCACGTCGACGCGCCCACCCCGCAGGTGGACTGGTCGGCGGGCGCCGTCGAGCTGCTGACGCAGGCCCGGGAGTGGCCGGAGACCGACCGGCCGCGCCGGGCCGGGGTCTCCTCCTTCGGCGCGAGCGGCACCAACGCGCACCTGATCCTGGAGCAGGTGCCCGAGGAGGAGCCGGTCGCCACCGGGGACGTGCCGGACGCGGTGGTGCCACTGGTGGTGTCGGCCGCCTCGACCGCCTCGCTGACCGGCCAGGCCGAGCGGCTGGTCTCCTTCCTCGACGCGTCGCAGACGCTCTCCCTCGCCGGCACGGCAGGGGCCCTGGCCACCGGGCGGGCGGTGCTCGGCGAGCGCGCGGTGGTCGTGGCGGGTTCGACGGACGAGGCGCTGGCCGGGCTGGGTGCGCTGGCGCGGGGCGAGTCGGCTCCGGGGCTGGTGACGGGTACCTCGGGCGGGGCGGGCAAGCTCGCCCTGGTGTTCCCGGGGCAGGGTTCGCAGTGGGTCGGCATGGGCCGTGAACTGCTGGACTCCTCGCCGGTGTTCGCGGAGCGGGTCGCGGAGTGTGCGGCCGCGCTGGAGCGCTGGGTGGACTGGTCGCTGGAGGACGTGCTGCGCGGGGAGGCCCCGGCCGAGTTGCTGGAGCGCGTGGACGTGCTGCAGCCGGCGAGCTTCGCGGTGATGGTCGGTCTGGCCGCGGTCTGGGCGTCGGTGGGCGTGGTGCCGGACGCGGTGGTCGGTCACTCCCAGGGTGAGATCGCGGCGGCCTGCGTGTCGGGTGCGCTGTCGCTGGAGGACGCGGCGCGGATCGTGGCGGTGCGCAGCCAGGTGATCGCGGGCAGCCTCGCCGGGCGCGGCGGGATGGCCTCGGTGGCGCTCTCCGAGACCGACGCCGTCGAGCGGCTGGAGCGTTGGGCGGACCGGGTCGAGGTGGCGGCCGTCAACGGCCCGACCTCCGTCGTGGTCGCCGGTGACGCGGAAGCCCTCGACGAGGTCCTCGACGCCCTGGAGGACCAGGGCGTGCGGGTGCGCCGCATCGCGGTGGACTACGCCTCCCACTCCCGGCACGTCGAGGCGATCCAGGAGACCCTCACCGAGGCCTTCGCGGACATCCGCAGCCAGGCCCCGCAGATCCCGTTCTACTCCACCGTCACCGGCGCGTGGGTCGGCGAGGCCGGGGTACTGGACGGTGGCTACTGGTACCGCAACCTGCGCGGTCAGGTCCGCTTCGGTCCGGCCGTCGCCGCGCTGCTGGGCGAGGGCCACACCGTCTTCGTCGAGTCCAGCGCCCACCCGGTGCTCGTCCAGCCGATCAGTGAGATCGTCGACGCCGCCGACGCGTCGGCCGTGGTGACCGGCTCACTGCGGCGCGAGGAGGGCGGGCCGCGCCGGCTGCTGACCTCGATGGCCGAACTCTTCGTCCGGGGCGTCGCGGTGGACTGGACCGCCCTGCTGCCCGCCGGTGCCGCCGAGGCCGTGGTCGACCTGCCGACCTACGCCTTCGACCACCAGCACTACTGGCTCCAGCTGACCGGATCGGCCACCGACGCCGCCTCGCTGGGCCTCACCGGCACCGACCACCCGCTGCTCGGCGCCGTGGTGCGGCTGCCGCAGTCGGACGGGCTGGTGTTCACCTCCCGCCTGTCGCTGCGCACCCACCCCTGGCTCGCCGACCACGCCATGCAGGGCGTGGTGATCGTCCCCGGCACCGTCTACGTCGACCTGGCGGTCCGTGCGGGCGACGAGTTCGGCTGCGGCATCCTCGAAGAGCTGGTCATCGAGGCCCCGCTGGTGCTGCCCGAGCAGGGCGGCGTCCGGGTGCAGGTGGCCGTCGGCGGCCCCGGCCCGACCGGCTCCCGCACGGTGGACGTCTACTCCCTGCGCGAGGACGCGGCCGGTGAGGACGGCGACGGCGAGTGGAGCCGGCACGCCACCGGTCTGCTGTCGGCCACCGCCCCGAGCGGCAGCACCACGCCCGCCGTGGACTTCGCCGCCTGGCCCCCGGCCGGCGCCGAGCCCGTGGAGATCGAGGACTTCTACACCGACCTGGTCGTCCGCGGCTACTCCTACGGCCCGGCGTTCCAGGGCCTGCGGGCGGTCTGGCGGCGCGGCGAGGAGCTCTTCGCCGAGGCCGTGCTGCCCGCGGAACAGCGGGAGCACGCCGACAAGTTCGGCATCCACCCCGCCCTGCTGGACGCCGCCCTGCACACCAACGCGTTCACCAACCCGGAGGACGGCCGCAACGTGCTGCCGTTCGCCTGGAACGGGCTGGTCCTGCACGCCCTGGGCGCCTCCGCGCTGCGGGTGCGGGTCGCCCCCCGGGGCACCGACGCGCTGTCCTTCCAGGCCGCCGACGAGGCCGGCGAGCTGGTCCTGACGATGGACTCGCTGGTCTCCCTGCCGGTCTCCGCCGAGCAGTTGGGCAGCGCGGCGGGCCACGACGGCCGGGACTCGCTGTTCCGGGTGGAGTGGACCCAGCTGCCCGCGCCCGAGGGCGCCACGGCCGCGCCGGTCTGGGCCCCGCTGTCCGGCCCGGAGGACGTGGCCGCGCTCGCCGCCCGCGAGAGCGTCCCGGCGGTCGCCGTCCTCGACGCGAGCAGTGACGACGCCGCCGCCGACCCGCTGGCGCTCACCTGCCGGGTGCTGGCCGCGATCCAGGCCTGGACCGCCACCCCGGGCCTGGCGGACGCCCGGCTGGTCGTGGCGACCCGGGGCGCGGTGCCCGCCGGCGGCGACGCCGCGGTCACCGACCCGGCCGGCGCCGCCGTCTGGGGCCTGGTCCGCGCGGCCCAGGCGGAGAACCCGGACCGGATCGTCCTGGTCGACCTCGACCCCGCCGCCGCCACCGGAGCGGGCCCCGTCCTCGGGGCGGTGCTGGCCTCCGGCGAGCCGCAGGTCGCCGTCCGCGGCACCGTCCTGTCCGCCTCCCGCCTGGTGCGCGCCGAGACCGCCCCGGCCGAGGAGGCCGATGGGGCCGACGCGCCGGTGGCCTTCGACCCCGAGGGCACCGTCCTGGTCACCGGCGGCACCGGCTCGCTGGGCGCGGTGGTCGCCCGCCACCTGGTCACCCGGCACGGCGTGCGCCACCTCGTGCTGGCCAGCCGCCGCGGCCCCGACGCCGAGGGCGCCGACGACCTGGCCGCCGAACTGGCCGGGCTCGGGGCCTCCGTGTCGGTCGTCGCGAGCGACGTCGCCGACCGCGAGGCGGTGGCGGCGCTGCTGACCGCCGTCCCGGCCGCACACCCGCTGACCGGCCTCGTGCACCTGGCCGGCATCCTGGACGACGGTGTGATCGGCGCGCTGACGCCCGAGCGGATCGCCGGCGTCTTCGCGCCCAAGGTGACGGCGGTGCGCCACCTGGACGAGCTGACCCGCGAACTCGCCCCGGAGCTGCGGGCGTTCGTGGTGTTCTCGTCCGCCGCCGCGCTGCTCGGCTCGGCCGGCCAGGGCAGCTACGCCGCCGCCAACGCCTACCTCGACGCCCTGATGACCCGGCGTCGGGCCACCGGCCTGCCCGGTGTGTCGCTCGCCTGGGGCCTGTGGGAGCAGAGCACCGGCCTGACCGCGCACCTGAGCGAGGTCGACCAGGCCCGGATGAGCCGCGGCGGCGTCCTGGCACTGACCCCGGCCGAGGGCCTGGCACACTTCGACACCGGCCTGCACGCCGAGCAGGCGCTGCTGGTCCCGATCAAGCTCGACCTGCGGGCACTGCGTTCCGACACCGCGTCCGGCGGCGCCGTCCCGCACATGCTGCGCAGCCTGGTGCGGAGCGGGCGCCGGCTGGCGCGGGCCGCCGCCGGTGACGGCAGCGGGCTGGTCCGCCGCCTCGCCGGGAAGTCCGAGGCCGAGCAGGAGAGCATCCTGCTGGGCATCGTGCAGGCCGAGGCCACCGCCGTGCTCGGCTTCAACGGCCAGGAACTGGCCCAGGGCACCCGCGGTTTCAGCGACATCGGCTTCGACTCGCTCACCGCGGTCGAGCTCCGCAACCGGCTGAGCGCCGCGACCGGGGTCAAGCTGCCCGCCACCCTCATCTTCGACTACCCCACGCCGGTGGCGCTCGCCCGCTTCCTGCGCGAGGAGCTCGGCGACACCGCGGCCGGTGCCGCCGCCGCGCCCACGGTGGTCGCGGCCGACCCGGACGAGCCGATCGCCATCGTCGGCATGGCCTGCCGGCTGCCCGGCGGCGTCGTCGACCCCGAGGGCCTGTGGCGCCTGGTGCACGAGGGCCGCGACGGCATGGTGGGCTTCCCGGACAACCGCGGCTGGAACCTCGACGGCCTCTTCGACGACGACGCGGCGAAGCCCGGCACCTCCTACGTGCACCGGGGCGGATTCCTGCACGACGCGGGGGAGTTCGACGCCGAGTTCTTCGGGATCTCGCCGCGCGAGGCACTGGCGATGGACCCGCAGCAGCGCCTGCTGCTGGAGGCCTCCTGGGAGGCCCTGGAGCGCGCCGGCATCAACCCCGGCACGGCGCGCGGTGGCAACATCGGCGTCTTCTCCGGTGTCTCCATCCACGACTACGTCGAGTCCCTCACCAGCATGCCCGCCGAGCTCGAAGGCTTCGTGACCACCGCGACCGCGGGCAGCGTGGCGTCGGGCCGGGTGTCCTATGTGTTCGGCTTCGAGGGCCCGGCGGTGACGGTCGACACGGCCTGCTCCTCCTCGCTGGTGGCGATCCACCTGGCCGCGCAGGCGCTGCGCTCGGGCGAGTGCTCGCTGGCCCTGGCCGGCGGCGTCGCCGTGATGGGCTCGCCGGTCGGCGTCCTCGGCATGTCGCGCCAGCGCGGCCTCGCGGCCGACGGGCGGGTCAAGGCGTTCTCGGCGGGCGCCGACGGCACCATCCTGTCCGAGGGCGTGGGCATCGTGGTGCTGGAGCGGCTCTCCGAGGCGCGGCGCAACGGGCACCAGGTGCTCGCCGTGCTGCGCGGCAGCGCGGTGAACCAGGACGGCGCCTCCAACGGTCTGACGGCGCCGAACGGTCCGTCGCAGCAGCGGGTGATCCGCAAGGCCCTGGCCAACGCGGGCCTGGACGCCTCGGACATCGACGTGGTGGAGGCGCACGGCACCGGGACGGCCCTGGGCGACCCCATCGAGGCGCAGGCGCTGCTGGCCACCTACGGCCGGGACCGTGACCCGGAGCGTCCGCTCTGGCTCGGCTCGCTGAAGTCCAACATCGGCCACACCCAGGCCGCGGCCGGTGTCGCGGCCGTGATCAAGATGGTGCAGGCGCTGCGGCACGGCGTGCTGCCCTCCACGCTGCACGTGACCGAGCCGACGCCGCAGGTGGACTGGACCGCCGGCGCGGTGGAGCTGCTCACCGCGCCGCGCGACTGGGCCGGCGGCGGCCGCCCGCGCCGCGCCGGGGTCTCCTCGTTCGGGATCAGCGGCACCAACGCGCACCTGATCCTGGAGGAGTCCGCCGAGGTGGCGGCGGTCGAGCCGGCGGCCGGCGAGGTGCCGCCGGGCGCCGAGGTGGTGCCGCTGGTGGTGTCGGCGGCCACGACCGGTTCGCTGGCCGGCCAGGCCGAGCGGCTGCTCTCCTTCCTCGACACCGTGGACGCGGTGCCGCTGCCCGCGACGGCGAACGCGCTGGTGTCCCGGCGCGCGCTGCTGTCCGAGCGCGCGGTGGTGGTGGCGGGTTCGACGGACGAGGCGCTGGCCGGGCTGGCCGCGCTGGCCCGGGGCGAGTCCGCCCCCGCGCTGGTGACGGGCGGCTCGCTCGGCTCGGCCGGCGCGGGTCGGACGGTGCTCGTCTTCCCGGGGCAGGGTTCGCAGTGGGCCGGCATGGGCCGTGAACTGCTGGACTCCTCGCCGGTGTTCGCCGAGCGCATCGCGGAGTGCGCCCGGGCCCTGAGCCCGTGGGTGGACTGGTCGCTGGAGGACGTGCTGCGCGGGGACGCCCCGGCGGAGCTGCTGGACCGGGTGGACGTGCTGCAGCCGGCGAGCTTCGCCGTGATGGTCGGTCTGGCCGCGGTCTGGGCGTCCGTGGGTGTGCTGCCGGACGCCGTGCTGGGCCACTCCCAGGGTGAGATCGCGGCGGCCTGCGTGGCCGGTGCGCTCTCCCTGGACGACGCGGCGCGGATCGTGGCGGTGCGCAGCCAGGTGATCGCCGGGCAGCTGGCCGGGCGCGGCGGGATGGCCTCGGTGGCGCTCTCCGAGACGGAGGCGCTGGCCAGGCTGGAGCGTTGGGCGGACCGCGTGGAGGTGGCGGCCGTCAACGGCCCGACCTCGGTGGTCGTCGCCGGTGACGCCGAGGCCCTCGACGGGGCGCTGGAGGTGCTGGCGGCCGACGGGGTCCGGGTGCGTCGGGTCGCGGTGGACTACGCCTCCCACACCCGCCATGTCGAGGCGATCGAGGAGACCCTGGCGGAGGCCTTCGCGGACATCCGCAGTCAGGCCCCGCTGGTGCCCTTCCTCTCCACCGTCACCGGCGCGTGGGTCGACGAGGCCGGGGTACTGGACGGCGGCTACTGGTACCGCAACCTGCGCGGCCAGGTCCGCTTCGGTCCCGCCGTTGCCGAACTCCTCGGCCAGGGCCACACCGTCTTCGTCGAGTCCAGCGCCCACCCGGTGCTCGTCCAGCCGATCAACGAGATCGTCGACGAGGCCGCGGCCGACGTGCTGGTCACCGGCTCGCTGCGCCGCGACGAGGGCGGCCTGCGCCGCCTGCTGACCTCGATGGCCGAACTCCACGTCCGCGGCGTGGCCGTGGACTGGACGGGCGTCCTGCCCGACGGCGCCGCCACCACCCCCGTCGACCTGCCGACCTACGCCTTCGACCACCGGCACTACTGGTTGCAGACCGCCCCGGCCACCGACGCGGCCTCGCTCGGCCAGGCCACCGTCGACCACCCGCTGATCGGCGCCGTCGTCCGGCTGCCGCAGTCGGACGGGCTGGCCTTCACCTCGCGCCTGTCGCTTCGCACCCACCCCTGGCTGGCCGACCACGTCGTCGGCGGCGCCGTCCCCGTCCCCGGCGCCGCGCTGGTGGAACTGGCGGTGCGGGCCGGTGACGAGGTGGGCTGCGGCACGCTCGACGAGCTGGCGATCGAGGCGCCGCTGGTGCTGCCCGAGCAGGGCGGCGTCCGGGTCCAGGTCACCGTCGGCGGCCCCGACGAGAACGGCGCCCGCAGCGTCGACGTCTACGCCACCCGCGAGGACGCCGACGAGGACACCGGCGCCGACGCGTGGACCCGGCACGCCACCGGCCGGCTCTCCCCGGCGACGGCGGCCCGTACCGAGGCCCACGGCGACCTCGTCGTCTGGCCGCCCACCGGCGCCCGGCAGGCGGGCGCCGACGAGCTCTACGACGACCTGCTCCGTCTGGGCTACGCCCTCGGCCCGGCCTTCCAGGGCGTCCGGGGCCTCTGGCGGCGCGGCGAGGAGGTCTTCGCCGAGGTCGTCCTGCCCGAGGACCAGCACGCCGACGCCGGCCGGTTCGGCATCCACCCGGCACTCCTGGACGCCGCCCTCCAGTCCGGCCTGCGGCACGCGGCCGTGGCGGACGAGGCCGCGGGCGGGCAGCGGCTGTGGCAGCCGTCCGAGTGGACCGGCCTCACGCTCCACGCCGTCGGCGCCTCGGCGCTGCGGGTGCGGCTCGCGCCGTCCGACCAGGGCGGGCTGTCCCTGGAGGCCGCCGACGAGACCGGCGGCCCGGTCCTGACGCTGGACGCGCTCTCCTTCCTGCCGGTCTCCGCCGAGCAGCTCTCGGCCGCGGCCGCGGACGCCGGCCCCGACGCCCTCTTCCGGGTGGAGTGGGCCGAGCTGCCCGCGGCGCCCGCCGGCAACGGTTCGCTGCCGCCGTGGGTGCCGCTGTTCCACGCGGACGAGGTGCAGATCCTCGCCGACAACGTCACCACCCCGGTGGTCGCGCTGGTGGAGGCGATCGGCCGGGACGGCGACGCCCTGGCACTGACCAACCGGACCCTGGAACTCGTCCGGACCTGGCTGGCCGCACCGAGCCTGGAGGACTCCCGGCTGGTGCTGGTGACCCGGGGCGCGGTGCCCGCCGGCGGCGACGCCGCGGTGACCGACCCGGCCGGCTCGGCCGTCTGGGGCCTGATCCGCGCGGCCCAGGCGGAGAACCCGGACCGGCTCGTCCTGCTGGACACCGACACCGCCACCGACGTCACCTCCGCCGCGGTCGTCGAACCGCTGCTCGCCGCCGTGCTGGCGACCGGTGAGCCGCAGGTGGCCGTGCGCGGTGACGCGCTGTCCGCGCCGCGGCTGGTCCGCGCCGCCGCCGGCGACCCGACCGGCACCGACCCGGCCTTCCGCCCGGAGGGCACCGTCCTGGTCACCGGCGGCACCGGCTCGCTGGGCGCCCTGGTGGCCCGGCACCTGGTCACCGAGCACGGCGTCCGGCACCTGGTGCTGGTCAGCCGGCGCGGTGTGCAGGCGGAGGGTGCGGCGGAGCTGGTGGCCGAACTGGCCGGGCTCGGTGCGGCGGTGACGGTGGAGTCCTGCGACGTCGCCGACCGGGAGTCGGTGGCGGCGCTGCTGGCCGCCGTGCCGGCCGAGCACCCGCTGACCGGCGTCGTGCACACCGCCGGTGTGCTGGACGACGGTGTGATCGGCGCGCTGACGCCCGAGCGGATCGCCGGCGTCTTCGCCCCCAAGGTGACGGCGGTGCGCCACCTGGACGAGCTGACCCGCGACCTCGACCTGACCACCTTCGCGGTGTTCTCCTCCGCCGCCGGCCTGTTCGGCTCGGCCGGCCAGGGCAACTACGCGGCGGCCAACGCCTACCTCGACGGCCTGATGGCCCGCCGTCGGGCCGACGGGCTGCCCGGTGTGTCGCTGGCCTGGGGCCTGTGGGAGCAGAGCACCGGCCTGACCGCGCACCTGAGCGAGGTCGACCAGGCCCGGATGAGCCGCGGCGGCGTCCTGGCGCTGAGCCCGGCCGAGGGCCTGGCCCTGTTCGACGCGGCCCTGCACGCCGGCCGGGCCCTGCTGGTCCCGATCAAGCTCGACCTGCGGGCCGCCCGCGCCGACGCGGCGTCCGGCGGCGCCGTCCAGCCGCTGATGCGGGGTCTGGTCCGGGCCGGCCGGCAGGCCGTGCGGGCCGCGGCCGCACAGCGCGGCGGCGGGCTGGCGGACCGGCTGGCCGGGCTGTCGGCCGCCGAGCAGGAGGAGCGGCTGCTGGACCTCGTCCGCAGCCAGGTGGCGACCGTCCTCGGCCACGCAGGGGCGGACAACGTCAAGGCGGAGAAGGCGTTCAAGGACGCCGGCTTCGACTCGCTCACCTCCGTCGAACTGCGCAACCGGGTGCGGGAGGCCACCGGCCTCAACCTGCCCACCACCGTCGTCTTCGACTACCCGACCCCGCTCGCCCTGGCCCGCCACCTGCACGGCGCGTTCGGCCTCGTGGCCGCCGCGGCGGGCGCGGCGGCGCCGACCGTCCTGGCCGCCGACCCGGACGAGCCGATCGCCATCGTCGGCATGGCCTGCCGGCTGCCCGGCGGTGTGGCGAGCCCGGCGGACCTGTGGCGGCTGGTCGCCGACGGCCGGGAAGCCCTCTCGCCGTTCCCGGAGGACCGCGGCTGGGACCTGGACGGCCTGTTCGACGCCGACCCGGGCCGGGTCGGCACCTCCTACGTCGACCGGGGCGGATTCCTGCACGAGGCCGGGCTGTTCGACGCCGGCTTCTTCGGGATCTCGCCGCGCGAGGCGCTCGCGATGGACCCGCAGCAGCGGCTGCTGCTGGAGGCGTCCTGGGAGGCGCTGGAGCGCGCGGGCATCGACCCGGCGGCGCTGAAGGGCACGGACGTCGGCGTCTTCTCCGGCGTGATGAGTCAGGGGTACGGGTTCGGCGGCGAGATCCCGCCGGAGCTGAGCGGTTTCACCGCGACCGGCTCCGCGGGCAGCGTGGCCTCCGGTCGGGTGTCCTACGTGTTCGGCTTCGAGGGCCCGGCGGTCACCGTGGACACGGCCTGCTCGTCGTCCCTGGTGGCGATCCACCTGGCCGCGCAGGCGCTGCGGCAGGGCGAGTGCTCGATGGCGCTGGCCGGCGGCGCGACCGTGCTGGCCAACCCGCACACCTTCGTGGAGTTCTCCCGCCAGCAGGCGCTCTCGCCCGACGGCCGCTGCAAGGCCTTCTCCTCGACGGCGGACGGCACCGGCTGGGCCGAGGGCGCGGGCGTGGTGGTGCTGGAGCGGCTGTCCGAGGCCCGTCGCAAGGGGCACCCGGTGCTCGCGGTGGTGCGCGGGTCGGCCGTGAACCAGGACGGTGCGTCCAACGGTCTGACGGCGCCCAACGGCCCCTCGCAGCAGCGGGTGATCCGCAAGGCCCTCGCCAACGCGGGCCTGTCCACCGTCGAGGTGGACGCGGTCGAGGCGCACGGCACCGGGACGGTGCTGGGGGACCCGATCGAGGCGCAGGCGCTGCTGGCCACCTACGGTCAGGACCGCGAGCCGGGGCGCCCGCTCTGGCTCGGGTCCGTCAAGTCCAACCTGGGGCACGCGCAGGCGGCCGCCGGTGTCGCCGGTGTGATCAAGATGGTGGAGGCGCTGCGGCACGCGGTGCTGCCGCCCACCCTGCACGTCGAGGCGCCCTCGACAGAGGTGGACTGGGAGGCCGGCGCGGTCGAGCTGCTGACCGAGGCGCGGGCCTGGCCGGAGACCGGTCGGCCGCGCCGCGGCGGGGTCTCCGCCTTCGGTGTCAGTGGCACGAACGCCCACCTGATCCTGGAGCAGGCCCCGGCCGAGGCCGAGGCCGAGCGGCCTGCCGTCGAGCCTGCGGGTGTGGTACCGCTTGTGCTGTCGGCGAAGAGCGCGGGGTCGCTGGCCGGTCAGGCCGAGCGGCTGACCGCCTTCGTCGAGACCGCCGGGACCGGGGCGCCGGACGTCGCCGCCGCGCTGCTGTCGCAGCGGGCGCTGCTGTCCGAGCGTGCGGTGGTGCTGGCCGGGTCCGCCGACGAGGCGGCGGCCGGGCTGGGTGTGCTGGCGCGGGCCGGGAACGGCCCGGCGGTGGTGACCGGGACGGTGTCCGACACGGTCCGGACGGTCCTCGTCTTCCCGGGGCAGGGTTCGCAGCGGGTGGGCATGGGTCGGGAGTTGGCGGAGCGGTACCCGGTGTTCGCGGAGGCGTTCGACGCGGCGTGTGCGGCGTTGGACGGGCAGTTGGCGGGCTGGGTGGAGCACCCGGTCAAGGATGTGGTGTTCGGTACGGCGGGTTCCCTGGATCAGACGGTGTTCACCCAGGCGGGTCTGTTCGCGGTGGAGACGGCGTTGTTCCGGCTGGTGGAGTCCTGGGGCGTCCGGCCGGACGCGGTGCTGGGTCACTCGATCGGTGAGATCACGGCCGCGCATGTGGCGGGGGTGCTGTCGCTGGCGGATGCGGCGGCGGTCGTGGCCGCGCGTGGCCGGTTGATGCAGGCGTTGCCCTCGGGTGGCGCGATGGTGGCGGTGGCCGCCACCGAGGCCGAGGTCGCCGAACTCCTCGGTGACGAAGTGGACTTGGCGGCGGTGAACGGTCCGTCGTCGGTGGTGCTCTCCGGTGAGGAGGCGGCCGTGCTGAAGGCGGCCGAGGCTCTGAAGGCGCAGGGTCGTAAGGTCAAGCGGCTGACGGTCTCGCACGCCTTCCACTCGGCGCTCATGGAGCCGATGCTGGCCGAGTTCGCGGCCGTCCTGGCCGAGGTGACCTGGAGCGAGCCGAAGCTGACGGTGATCTCGAACGTCACCGGTCGCGCCGCCGAACCGGGTCAACTGGCCGACCCGGCCTACTGGGTGGACCATGTCCGCCGGCCGGTCCGGTTCGCCGACGGCATCGCGGCGGCCGCCGAGCTCGGCGACGCGCTGTTCGTCGAGCTCGGCCCGGGTGCCGCGCTCAGCGGTGTGGTGGCGGAGTCCGCCGGCGAGGACGCGGTCTGCGTCGCGGCGCTGCGCGACGGCCGCCCCGAGACGCACACCCTGCTGGCCTCGGTGGCCGAACTCTTCGTCCGGGGCGTCGAGGTGGACTGGGCGAAGACCCTGCCAGCCGGCCTCCCGACCGCCCACCTGGAGCTGCCGACCTACGCCTTCGAGCACCGGCACTACTGGCTGCAGACCACCCCGGCCACCGACGCGGTCTCGCTCGGCCAGGTCACGGCCGACCACCCGCTGCTCGGCGCGGTGGTGGAGGTGCCCGAGACCGGCGGGGTGCTCTGCACCTCGCGGCTGTCGCTGCGCACCCACGCCTGGCTGGCCGACCACGCCGTCGGCGGCGTCGTCCTGGTGCCCGGTACCGGTCTGGTGGAGCTGGCGGTGCGGGCCGGCGATGTGGTGGCCGCCGGCGCGCTCGACGAACTGGTCATCGAGGCCCCGCTGGTGGTGCCCGAGCAGGGCGGCGTCCGCGTCCAGGTCGCCGTCGGCGGCCCCGACGAGAGCGGCACGCGCACCGTCGCCGTCTACTCGGCCCGCGAGGACGCGGCCGGTGAGATCGGCCCGGACGCCTGGACCAGGCACGCGGCCGGCACCCTGACGGCGGCCCCGGCCGACCGCACGCGGACACCCGGATTCGACACCACCGTCTGGCCGCCGGCCGGCGCGGAGGCCGTGGACCTCGACGTCGCCGGCTTCTACGACGACCTCGCCCGCCACGGCTACGCCTACGGCCCGGCGTTCCAGGGCCTGCGGGCGGTCTGGCGGCGCGGCGAGGAACTCTTCGCCGATGTCGTCCTGCCCGACGAGCGGCGGGACGAGGCCACCCGCTTCGGCATCCACCCGGCCCTGCTCGACGCGGCCCTGCACACCCAGGCGTTCGCCCAGCCCGACGACGGCCACAACGTGCTGCCGTTCGCCTGGAACGGGCTCGTCCTGCACGCCGCCGGCGCGGGGGCCGTCAGGGTCCGGATCGCACCGCAGGGGCCGGACAAGCTCGGGCTGACCGCGGTCGACGAGGCCGGCGGCGCCGTCCTGACGGTGGACTCGGTCACCTTCCGACCGGTGGACGTCGAGCAGCTGGACACCGCGGCCGCCGCCGACGAGGGCCGCGACGCGCTGTTCCGCCTGGAGTGGAGCGCGCCGACCACGGCGCCGCGGGCGGCCGAACCGTCGCCGTCCTGGGTGCCGGTCGCCACCGGCGAGGACGTGGCCGCCCTGGCCGGCGAGGCACCCGCCGTCGCCGTCCTGGAGGCCCACGGCCGCGGCGGCGCCGACGAGGTGCTCGCCCTGACCGCGACGGCACTGGAGGTCGTCCAGGCCTGGCTGGCCGACGAGGCCTTCGAGGACTCGCGACTCGTGGTCGTCACCCGGGGCGCGGTACCGGCCGGCACCGACGCCGACGTCACCGACCTCGCCGGAGCGGCGGTCTGGGGCCTGCTGCGCACCGCCCAGGCCGAGAACCCGGACCGGATCGTCCTGCTCGACCTCGACCCGGACACCGAGGAACCGTTCACCACCGTGCTCGGCGCCGTCCTGGCCGCCGACGAACCGCAGGTCGCGGTGCGGGCGGCGGCGCTGTCCGTGCCGCGCCTGACCAGGGCACAGGCCGGGCAGGCCGCCCAGGCACCGGCGGCGTTCCGCCCCGAGGGGACCGTCCTGGTCACCGGCGGGACGGGCTCGCTCGGCGCGCTGCTGGCGCGGCACCTGGTCACCGAGCACGGTGTCCGGCACCTGGTGCTGGCCAGCCGGCGCGGTGTGCAGGCGGAGGGCGCGCCGGAGCTGGTGGCCGAACTGGCCGGGCTCGGTGCGGCGGTGACGGTCACCGCCTGCGACGTGACCGACCGGGAGTCGGTGGCGGCGCTGTTGGCCGCCGTGCCGGCCGAGCACCCGCTGACCGGCGTCGTGCACACCGCCGGTGTGCTGGACGACGGTGTGATCGGCGCGCTGACGCCGGAGCGGCTGGCGTACGTGTTCGGTCCGAAGGTGACGGCCGTCAGCCACCTGGACGAACTCACCCGCGACCTCGACCTGACGACGTTCGCGGTGTTCTCCTCCGCGTCCGGCCTGTTCGGCTCGGCCGGTCAGGGCAACTACGCGGCGGCCAACGCCTACCTCGACGCACTGGCGCACCGGCGGCGCGCGGCGGGCCTGCCCGGCACGTCCCTCGCCTGGGGCCTGTGGGAGCAGATCAGCGGCATGACCGCCCACCTGGGCGCCGCCGACCAGGCCCGGATGAGCCGCGGCGGAGTCCTGCCGATCGGCCCGGCCGAGGGCATGCGGCTGTTCGACGCGGCCCTGCGGACCGACACGGCGCTGGTGGTGCCGATCAAGCTGGACCTGCGGTCGCTGCGGGCCGACGCGGCCGCCGGCCGCACGGCCCAGCCGATGCTGCGCGGTCTGGTGCGCGCCGGACGGCAGTTGGCGCGAACGGCTGCCGGCGACAGCGGCGGGCTGACCCGCCGGCTCGCCGGCCTGGCACCGGCGGCGCAGGAGGCCCTGCTGCTGGACCTCGTCCGCAGCCAGGTGGCGACCGTCCTCGGTCACGCCGGGGCGGACCAGGTCGGCCCGGAGACGGCGTTCAAGGACGCCGGCTTCGACTCGCTGACCTCGGTCGAACTGCGCAACCGCCTCCGCGAGGCCACCGGTCTGAAGCTGGCCGCGACCGTGGTGTTCGACTACCCGGCACCGCTCGCCCTGGCCCGCTTCCTGCACGGTGAACTCGGCACCACCGACGACGCGCTGTCGATGGTGAACGCGAAGATCGAGGACATCGAGTCACTGATCGCCGGACTGCTGTCCGACGAGTCCAAGAAATCCAGCATCGTGCTCCGCCTCCAGGGGTTGGTGGCGAGGTTCAACGGAGTCGAGCAGACCGAAGAGTCCACGGTGGCCGAGCAGTTGGAGTCCGCCTCCGCCGATGAGGTCCTCGACTTCATCAACGACGAACTCGGAATCTCTTGAGCACCACGCCTTCACGGTCTGCCCAACCCCCGGTGAGGAATTGAAGATGGCCACGGACGAGAAGATCCTCAAGTACCTCAAGCGTGTCACGGCCGAACTGCACGACCTGCGCAAGCAGGTCCAGCGGAACGCGGACGAGCCGGTCGCGATCGTGGGCATGGCCTGCCGGCTGCCCGGCGGCGTCACCGGCCCCGACAGCCTGTGGCAGCTGGTCAGCGAGGGCCGGGACGGCGTGTCGGCGTTCCCGGACGACCGCGGCTGGGACCTGGACGCGCTGCTCGACGACGACCCGGACAAGGCCGGCACCTCCTACGTCGCGCAGGGCGGATTCCTGCGCGACGCCGGGAAGTTCGACGCCGAGTTCTTCGGGATCTCGCCGCGCGAGGCGCTCGCCATGGACCCGCAGCAGCGGCTGCTGCTGGAGACCTCGTGGGAGGCCCTGGAGCGGGCCGGCGTCGACCCGGCCTCGCTCAAGGGCGCGGACGTCGGGGTGTTCAACGGCATCATGGGCGTCGACTACTTCTTCGGCGGCAGCGTGCCGCCGGAGCTGGAGGGCTTCGCCGGTACGGGTGCGGCCGGCAGCGTGGCGTCGGGCCGGATCTCGTACGTGTTCGGGTTCGAGGGCCCGGCGGTGACGGTCGACACGGCGTGCTCGTCCTCGCTGGTGGCGATCCACCTGGCGGCGCAGGCGCTGCGCCGCGGCGAGTGCTCGATGGCGCTCGCGGGCGGTGCGACCGTGATGGCGACGCCGCACACCTTCGTGGAGTTCTCGCGCCAGCGCGGCCTGGCCTCCGACGGCCGGTGCAAGTCCTACGCGGACGCGGCCGACGGCACCGGCTGGGCCGAGGGCGCGGGCGTGGTCGTGCTGGAGCGGCTGTCCGAGGCCCGCCGCAAGGGCCACCGGGTGCTGGCCGTGCTGCGCGGCAGCGCGGTGAACCAGGACGGCGCGTCCAACGGCCTGACCGCGCCCAACGGGCTCTCCCAGCAGGTCGTGATCCGCAAGGCGTTGGCGGCGGCCGGGCTGACCCCGGCGGATGTGGACGTGGTGGAGGGGCACGGCACGGGCACGGTGCTGGGCGACCCGATCGAGGCGCAGGCGCTGCTGGCCACCTACGGCCAGGAGCGCGAGCCCGGGCGCCCGTTGTGGCTCGGGTCGTTGAAGTCCAACATCGGCCACGCCCAGGCCGCGGCCGGCGTCTCGGGTGTGATCAAGATGGTGCAGGCGCTGCGCCACGGCGTGATGCCCGCGACCCTGCACGTGGACGCGCCGTCCTCGCAGGTGGACTGGACCACGGGCGCGGTCGAGCTGCTCGACCGCAGCCGGCCCTGGCCGGAGGTGGACCGGCTGCGCCGGGCCGGGGTCTCCTCCTTCGGGGTCAGCGGCACCAATGCGCACCTGATCCTGGAGCAGGCGCCCGAGGAGGAGCCGGAGCCGCTGGCGGGCGAGGCCGCGCCGGGCGCCGGCGCCGTGCCGCTGGTGATCTCCGCGAAGAGCGCGGGGTCGTTGACCGGTCAGGCCGAGCGGCTGACCGCCTTCGTCGAGGTGTCGGAGCAGGAACTGCCGGACGTCGCCGCCGCGTTGGTGGCGCAGCGGGCTCTGCTGAACGAGCGCGCGGTGGTGCTGGCGGGCTCGCGCGAGGAGGCACTGGCCGGGCTGGGCGCGCTGGCGCGCGGGGAGTCCGATGCCGCGCTGGTGACCGGCGGCGGCTCGGGACCGGCCCGGACGGTGCTCGTCTTCCCGGGGCAGGGTTCGCAGCGGGTGGGCATGGGCCGGGAGTTGGCGGAGCGGTACCCGGTGTTCGCGGAGGCGTTCGACGCGGCGTGTGCGGCGTTGGACGCGCAGTTGGCGGGCTGGGTGGAGCACCCGGTCAAGGATGTCGTGTTCGGTACGGCGGGTTCTCTCGACCAGACGGTGTTCACCCAGGCGGGTCTGTTCGCCGTGGAGACGGCGCTGTTCCGGCTGGTGGAGTCGTGGGGCGTTCGCCCGGACGCGGTGCTGGGTCACTCGATCGGTGAGATCACGGCCGCGCATGTGGCGGGGGTCCTCTCACTCAAGGACGCGGCGGCGGTCGTGGCCGCGCGTGGCCGGTTGATGCAGGCGTTGCCCTCGGGCGGAGCGATGGTGGCGGTGGCCGCCACCGAGGCCGAGGTCGCCGAACTTATCGGTGACGAAGTGGACTTGGCGGCGGTGAACGGTCCGTCGTCGGTGGTGCTCTCCGGCGAGGAGGCGGCCGTGCTGAAGGCGGCCGAGAGTCTGAAGGCGCGGGGCCGCAAGGTCAAGCGGTTGACGGTCTCGCATGCCTTCCACTCGGCGCTCATGGAGCCGATGCTGGCCGAGTTCGCGGCTGTCCTGGCCGAGGTCTCCTGGGGCGAGGCGCGGTTCCCGATCATCTCGAACGTCACCGGCCGTCCGGCCGAGACCGGTCAACTGGCCGACCCGGCCTACTGGGTGGACCATGTCCGCCGGCCGGTCCGGTTCGCCGACGGCATCGCCGCGGCGGCCGAGCTCGGTGACGCGCTGTTCGTCGAGCTCGGCCCGGGTGCCGCGCTCAGCGGTGTGGTGGACGAGACGGTCGACGGCCGCGCGGTGGCGGTGGCCGCCCTGCGCGACGGCCGCCCGGAGGCGCACACCCTGTTGGCCTCGGTGGCCGAACTCTTCGTCCGGGGCGTCGAGGTGGACTGGGTGAAGACCCTGCCCGTCGGTGCCGGCGCCGCTCGTGTGGAGCTGCCCACCTACGCGTTCGACCACGAGCACTACTGGCTCAGGATGATGGCCACCGTGACGGATGCGGCGGCGCTGGGCCTGACCGGCGCCGGTCACCCGCTGCTGGGCGCGGTCGTCCAACTGCCGCAGTCCGACGGGCTGGTGTTCACCTCCCGGCTCTCCCTGCGGACGCACGCCTGGCTGGCCGACCACGCCGTCGGCGGCGCCGTGCTCGTGCCGGGCACCGGTCTGGTGGAGCTGGCCGTGCGGGCCGGCGACGAGGTCGGCTGCGGCACGCTGGACGAACTGGTCATCGAGGCCCCGCTGGTGGTCCCCGAGCACGGCGGCGTCCGGGTCCAGGTCGCGGTCGGCGGCCCCGACGAGAGCGGTACGCGCACCGTCGAGGTGTACTCGGCCCGCGAGGACGCCACGGACGCCTGGACCCGCCACGCCACCGGCACCCTGGCGCCGACCACGGCCGGCGACCCCGAGCCGGCGTTCGACTTCACCGCCTGGCCCCCGGCCGGCGCCCAGCCGGCCGACATCGCCGACCTCTACCCCGACCTGGTCGCCCACGGCTACGCCTACGGTCCGGCCTTCCAGGGCCTGCGCGCGCTCTGGCGGCGCGGCGAGGAGCTGTTCGCCGAGATCGCCCTGCCCGAGGACCAGCACGACGAGGCCGACCGCTTCGGCATCCACCCCGCGCTGCTCGACGCCGCCCTGCACCCGGGCCTGCGGGACACCGTGGCGGCCGACGGAGACCGGACGTGGCAGCCGCTGCGGTGGAACGGGCTCGTGCTGCACGCCACCGGCGCGGCGGCGCTGCGGGTCAGACTCGCCCGGCTCGGAGCCGGCACGCTGTCGTTCGAGGCCGCCGACGAGACCGGCGCCGCCGTGCTGGCGGCGGACTCGGTGACGCTCCGTCCGGTCGCCGTCGAGCAGTTGGCCGCCGCGGCGGGAGCGACGGGAAGCGACGCGCTGTTCCGGGTGGAGTGGACCGAGCTGCCCTCGGCCGCCGGCCCGGCCGCCGTGGAGTGGACCGCCCTGGCCGACGCGGCCGAGGTGGCCGGCTTGACCGCCCCGACCGACGGTGCGCCGGTGCCCTCCGTCGTCGTCCTGGAGGCGGCAGGCGGCGACGCCCTCGCGCTGACCGGCCGGGTCCTGGAGGTCGCGCAGGCCTGGCTGGCCGCGCCGAACCTCGAAGGCTCCCGCCTCGTGGTGCACACCCGGGGCGCCGTGGCCGCCGGTGGCGACGGCGCGGTGACGGACCCGGCGGGTGCCGCGGTCTGGGGGCTGATCCGGGTCGCCCAGGCGGAGAACCCGGACCGGATCGTGCTGGTCGACAGTGACACCGACGTCGACGCCTTCCTCCCCGCCGTGCTGGCCACCGGTGAACCGCAGGTCGCCGTGCGCGGGACGACGCTGTCCGCGCCGCGCCTGGTCCGCGCCGCCGAGGCCGTCGCGACGGAGGCGGCCTTCGACCCCGAGGGCACCGTCCTGGTCACCGGCGGCACCGGCTCGCTGGGTGCGCTGCTGGCCCGGCACCTGGTCACCGAGCACGGTGTCCGGCACCTGCTGCTGGCCAGTCGGCGCGGTCCGGAGGCCGAGGGCGCACCGGAGTTGGCCGCGGAGCTGACCGGGCTCGGTGCGGCGGTGACGGTCACCGCCTGCGACGTGACCGACCGGGCGTCGGTGGCGGCGCTGTTGGCGTCGGTGCCGACCGAGCGTCCGCTGACCGGCGTCGTGCACACCGCGGGTGTGCTGGACGACGGTGTGATCGGGGCACTGACGGCGGAGCGCTTGGCGTACGTGTTCGCTCCGAAGGTGACGGCGGTGCGGCACCTGGACGAGCTGACGCGTGAACTGGCGCCGGAGCTGCGGTCGTTCGTGCTGTTCTCGTCCGCCGCCGGGGTCTTCGGTTCGGCCGGGCAGGGCAACTACGCGGCGGCCAACGCCTACCTGGACGCGGTCGCCCACCGGCGCCGCGCCGACGGCCTGCCGGCCGCTTCGCTGGCCTGGGGCCTCTGGGAGCAGGCCGGCGGCATGGCCGCGCACCTCACCGAGGCCGACCAGAACCGGGTGAACCGCGGCGGGTTCCTGGCGATCGCCCCGGCGGAGGGGCTGGAGCTCTTCGACGCGGCCCTGCGCGCCGACCGGGCCGTGACCGTGCCCATCAAGCTGGACCTGCGGGCCGTCCGCGCCGAGGCCGCGACGGGGCGCGGGGTCCTGTCGCTGCTGCGGAGCCTGGTGCCCGTCGGCCGACGGGCCGTCCGGAGCGCCTCCGGGCTGGCCGACCGGCTCGCCGGGCTGGCGGCGGCGGAGCAGGAGACGCTGCTGCTGGAGCTGGTCCGTACGCACGTCGCGACCGTGCTCGGGCACGCCGGTGCGGCGAACGTCAAGGCGGAGAAGGCGTTCAAGGACGCCGGCTTCGACTCGCTCACCTCCGTCCAACTGCGCAACCGGCTCCGCGAGTCGACCGGGCTCAACCTGCCCACGACCGTCGTCTACGACTACCCGACACCGGTGGCGCTCGCCCGCTTCCTGCGCGAGGAGCTCGGCGACACCGCTGCTGCCGCCGCCGTCCCCACGGTGGTCGCGGCCGACCTCGACGAGCCGATCGCGATCGTCGGCATGGCCTGCCGGCTGCCCGGCGGTGTGGTCACCCCGGAGGACCTGTGGCGCCTGGTCAGCGAGGGCCGCGACGCGGTGTCCGGCTTCCCGGTGGACCGCGGCTGGGACGTGGGCGGCCTCTACGACGAGGACCAGGAGAACATCGGCACCTCCTACGTCGACCAGGGCGGCTTCCTGCACGACGCGGGGCTCTTCGACGCGGGCTTCTTCGGGATCTCGCCGCGTGAGGCGCTCGCCATGGACCCCCAGCAGCGGCTGCTGCTGGAGATGTCCTGGGAGGCGCTGGAGCGGGCCGGGGTCGACCCGGACTCGCTGAAGGGTCGGGACGTCGGCGTGTTCTCCGGCGTGATGACCCAGGGCTACGGGATCGGCGGCGTCATCCCGCCGGAGCTGAGCGGGTTCACCGCGACCGGCTCCGCGATGAGCGTGGCGTCGGGCCGGGTGTCCTACGTGTTCGGCTTCGAGGGCCCGGCGGTCACCGTGGACACGGCGTGCTCGTCGTCCCTGGTGGCGATGCACCTGGCCGCGCAGGCGCTGCGGTCGGGCGAGTGCTCGCTGGCGCTGGCCGGCGGCGCGACGATCATGGCGACGCCGCACACCTTCGTGGAGTTCTCGCGACAGAAGGCGCTGGCCCCCGACGGCCGGTGCAAGGCGTTCTCCTCGACCGCGGACGGTACGGGGTGGGGCGAGGGCGCGGGCGTGGTGGTCCTGGAGCGGCTCTCCGAGGCGCGGCGCAACGGGCACCACGTGCTCGCCGTGCTGCGCGGCAGCGCGGTGAACCAGGACGGCGCCTCCAACGGTCTGACGGCGCCGAACGGCCCCTCGCAGCAGCGGGTGATCCGCAAGGCCCTGGCCAACGCGGGCCTGTCCACCGCCGACGTGGATGCGGTGGAGGCACACGGGACGGGCACCTCGCTGGGCGACCCGATCGAGGCGCAGGCGCTGCTGGCCACCTACGGCCGCGGCCGCCCGGCCGAGCTTCCGCTCTTTCTGGGCTCGGTCAAGTCCAACGTCGGCCACACCCAGGCCGCGGCCGGTGTCGCGGGCGTGATCAAGATGGTGGAGGCGCTGCGGCACGGTGTGCTGCCGCCCACCCTGCACGTCGAGGAGCCGACGCCGCAGGTGGACTGGTCGGTCGGCGCGGTGGAACTGATCACCGAGGCGCGGGAGTGGCCGGAGACCGGCCGGCCGCGCCGGGTGGGCGTCTCCTCGTTCGGGCTGAGCGGCACGAACGCGCACCTGATCCTGGAGCAGGCGCCCGAGGAGGAGCCGGTCGCGGTCGAGGCCGCGCCCGACGGCGTGGTGCCGCTGGTGGTGTCGGCGGCGTCGACCGGTTCGCTGGCCGGTCAGGCCGAGCGGCTGGCGGCCTTCGTCGAGGCGTCCGGACCGGTGTCGCAGGCCGCCGTGGCCGGCGTCCTCGCGACCCGGCGGGCGGCGCTCGCCGAGCGTGCGGTGGTGGTGGCCGGTTCGCGGTCCGAGGCGTTGGCGGGGCTGGGCGCGCTGGCGCGGGGCGAGTCGGCTCCGGGGCTGGTGACGGGCAGTGTGTCCAGCGCTGGCCGGACGGTGCTGGTGTTCCCGGGGCAGGGTTCGCAGTGGGTCGGCATGGGTCGTGAACTGCTGGACTCCTCGCCGGTGTTCGCGGAGCGCATCGCGGAGTGCGCCCGGGCCCTGAGCCCGTGGGTGGACTGGTCGCTGGAGGCGGTGCTGCGGGGGGAGGCTCCGGCGGAGCTGCTGGACCGGGTGGACGTGTTGCAGCCGGCGAGCTTCGCGGTGATGGTCGGTCTGGCTGCCGTCTGGGCCTCGGTGGGTGTGGTGCCGGACGCGGTGGTCGGTCACTCCCAGGGTGAGATCGCGGCGGCCTGCGTGTCGGGTGCGCTCTCGCTGGAGGATGCCGCGCGGATCGTGGCGGTGCGCAGCCAGGTGATCGCCGGCAGCCTCGCGGGGCGTGGCGGGATGGCTTCGGTGGCACTCTCCGAGGCCGAGGCGCTGGCCAGGTTGGAGCGTTGGGCGGACCGGGTGGAGGTGGCGGCCGTCAACGGCCCGAGCTCCGTCGTGGTCGCCGGTGACGCCGAGGCCCTCGACGAGGCGCTGGAGGTGCTGGCGGCCGACGGGGTGCGAGTGCGTCGGGTGGCGGTGGACTACGCCTCCCACACCCGCCATGTCGAGGCGATCGAGGAGACCCTGGGCGAGGCCTTCGCGGACATCCGCAGCCAGGCCCCGCTGGTGCCGTTCCACTCCACCGTGACGAACGAGTGGGTGCGCGAGGCCGGCGTGCTGGACGGCGGGTACTGGTACCGCAACCTGCGCGGTCAGGTCCGCTTCGGTCCGGCCGTCGCCGCGCTGCTGGGCGAGGGCCACACGGTGTTCGTGGAGGCCAGCGCCCACCCGGTGCTCGTCCAGCCGATCAACGAGATCGTCGACGAGGCACAGGCCGAGGCCCTGGTCACCGGGACGCTGCGGCGCGAGGAGGGCGGGCCGCGCCGGCTGCTGACCTCGATGGCCGAACTCCACGTCCGCGGCGTGGCCGTGGACTGGACGGGCGTCCTGCCCGCCGCTGCCGCCACCGCCCGGGTCGACCTGCCGACCTACGCCTTCGAGCAGCAGCACTACTGGCTGCAGACGGCCCCGGCCACCGACGCGGCCTCGCTCGGCCAGTCCACCGCCGACCACCCGCTGATCGGCGCGGTGGTGGAGGTCCCCGAGACGGGCGGCGTGCTCTGCACCTCCCGGATCTCCCTGCACAGCCACCCCTGGCTGGCCGACCACGCCGTCGGCGGCGCCGTGCTGGTGCCCGGCACCGCTCTGGTGGAGCTGGCCGTGCGGGCCGGCGACGAGGTGGGCTGCGGCACGCTCGACGAGCTGGTGATCGAGGCGCCGCTGGTGCTGCCCGCGCAGGGCGGCGTCCGGGTCCAGGTCACCGTCGGCGGCTCCGACGAGAACGGCGCCCGCAGCGTCGGCATCTACTCCGTCCGCGAGGACGCCGCCGGCGACACCGGCGGCGACACCTGGACGCGCCACGCCACCGGCACGCTGACGGCGGCGTCCGACGCCGGCCCGGCGTTCGACTTCAGGGCCTGGCCGCCCGCCGGCGCGCAGCAGGTGGGTGTCACCGGCGGCTACGACCTGCTGGCCCAGGCGGGTTACGGGTACGGGCCGACCTTCCAGGGCGTGCGGGCGGTCTGGCGGCGCGGAGAGGAGCTCTTCGCCGAGATCGCGCTGCCCGAGGACCAGCGGGACGGTGCCGCCCGGTTCGGCATCCACCCCGCACTGCTCGACGCGGCCCTGCACCCCGTCATGCTGGACGTGGCGCTCGGGGACCCGGCGGGAGAGAACCGGACGGGCGACGAGTCCGAGGTGCACCTGCCGTTCGGCTGGAACGGGCTGCAGCTGCACGCGGCCGGCGCCTCGGCCCTGCGGGTGCGTCTGCTGCAGTCCGATGCGCGGACCCTCTCCCTGGAGGCCGCCGACGAGACCGGCGGGCCCGTCCTGTCGCTCCGCTCGCTGGTCTCGCGGGCCGTGTCCGCCGACCAGTTGGGCGCGGCGGGCGCCGACGAGGGCCCGGACGCACTGTTCCGGGTGGAGTGGACGGAGCTCCCCGGCTCCACCGCTCCGGGCCTGGAACTGCCGCCGGCGTGGGTGCCGGTGGCCTCCCCGGACCACGTGGCCATGCTGACCAACGGCTCGGGTGTGCCGCCCGTCGTCGTCCTGGAGGCGGCCGGTGGCGACGCCCTCGCGCTGACCGGCCGGGTGCTGGAGATCGTGCAGGCCTGGCTCTCCACCCGGGGACTGGACGCGGCGCAGCTGGTCGTGGTCACCCGGGGCGCCGTGGCCGCCGGTGGCGACGGCGCGGTGACGGACCCGGCGGGTGCCGCGGTCTGGGGGCTGATCCGGGTCGCCCAGGCGGAGAACCCGGACCGGATCGTGCTGCTCGACACCGACACCGCCCCCGGGACGGACGTCGAGCCGCTGCTCGCCGCCGTGCTGGCGGCCGGTGAGCCGCAGGTCGCCGTGCGCGGGACGACGCTGTTCGCGCCGCGCCTGGTCCGTGCCGCCGAGGCCGTCGTCACGGAGGGGGCCTTCGACCCGGCGGGCACGGTTCTCGTCACCGGCGGCACCGGAACCCTCGGCGGCCTGCTGACGCGGCGACTGGTCATCGAGCACGGTGTCCGGCAGCTGGTGCTGGTCAGCCGGCGCGGTCCGGAGGCCGAGGGTGCACCGGAGTTGGTGGCCGAACTGGCCGAACTCGGGGCCGCCGTCTCGGTCGTCGCGAGCGACGTGACCGACCGGGATTCGGTGGCGGCGCTGCTGGCCGCGGTGCCGGCCGAGCACCCGCTGACCGGTGTCGTGCACGCCGCGGGCGTGCTGGACGACGGTGTGTTCGGGGCGCTGACGGCGGATCGGTTGGCGTACGTGTTCGCTCCGAAGGTGACGGCGGTGCGGCACCTGGACGAGCTGACGCGTGAACTGGCGCCGGAGCTGCGGTCGTTCGTGCTGTTCTCGTCCGCCGCCGGGGTCTTCGGCTCGGCCGGTCAGGGCAACTACGCGGCGGCCAACGCCTACCTGGACGCGGTCGCCCACCGGCGCCGCGCCGACGGCCTGCCGGCGGTCTCCCTGGCCTGGGGCCTCTGGGAGCAGGCCACCGCGATGACCGCCCACCTCGACACAGCGGAGGAGGCCCGGGCGAGCCGGAGCCGCAGCCGCTCGCTGGGGTCGGACGAAGGCCTGGACCTCTTCGACGCGGCGCTGCGCACCGACGAGGCGCTGCTCGTCCCGATCAAGCTCGACCTGCGGTCCATGCGCGCCGACGCGGCGGCGGGCCGTGAGGTGCAGCCCCTGCTGCGGGGTCTGATCCGGGTGAGCCGGCAGACCGCGCGGTCCGCCGCGGCGAGCGACAGCACGGGCGGGCTGGCCGGCCGACTGGCCGGGCTGGCGGCGGCCGAGCAGGAGGCGCTGCTGCTGGAGCTGGTCCGCACGCACGCGGCGACCGTGCTCGGGCACGCCGGACCGGAGGGTGTGAAGACCGACACGGCGTTCCGCGACTCCGGTTTCGACTCGCTGACCTCGGTCGAGCTGCGCAACCGGCTGCGCGAGGCGACCGGCCTGAAGCTGCCCGCGACGGTCGTGTTCGACCACCCGACCCCGCTCGCCCTCGCCCGCCACCTGCACGACGAGTTCGGTGAGACGACGGGGACCGGGGCCTCGGCAGCGGCGACCGTGCCGGCGGCGGCGGTGGCCGATCCCGGCGAGCCGATCGCGATCGTGGGCATGGCCTGCCGGCTGCCCGGCGGCGTGGCGAGCCCGGAGGACCTCTGGCGGCTGGTCAGCGAGGGCCGGGACGCCATGTCCGGGTTCCCGTCCGATCGCGGCTGGGACCTGGACGGCCTGTTCGACGCCGACCCGGACAAGGCCGGCACCTCCTACGTGGACCAGGGCGGCTTCCTGCACGAGGCCGGGCTGTTCGACGGGGGTTTCTTCGGGATCTCGCCGCGCGAGGCGCTGGCGATGGACCCGCAGCAGCGGCTGCTGCTGGAGACCTCGTGGGAGGCGCTGGAGCGGGCCGGTATCGACCCGGCCACGCTGAAGGGCACCGACGTCGGGGTCTTCTCCGGCCTGATGGGCGCCGGCTACGGCTCGGGCAGCGATGTGCCCGCCGAGCTGGAGGGCTTCGTCACGACCGGCGCCGGCAGCAGTGTGGCGTCGGGCCGGGTGTCCTACGTGTTCGGGTTCGAGGGCCCGGCGGTGACGGTCGACACGGCGTGCTCGTCCTCGCTGGTGGCGATGCACCTGGCCGCGCAGGCGCTGCGGTCGGGCGAGTGCTCGCTGGCCCTGGCCAGCGGCGCGGCCGTCATGACCGGCCCCGGCGCCTTCGTGCAGTTCTCGCGCCAGCGGGGTCTGGCCTCGGACGGCCGGTGCAAGTCCTACGCGGAGGCCGCCGACGGCACGGGCTGGGCCGAGGGCGCGGGCGTGGTGGTGCTGGAGCGGCTGTCCGAGGCACGCCGCAACGGCCACCGGATCCTGGCGGTGGTGCGCGGGTCGGCCGTGAACCAGGACGGCGCGTCCAACGGTCTGACGGCGCCCAATGGACCCTCGCAGCAGCGGGTGATCCGCAAGGCCCTGGCGAACGCGGGCCTGACCACGGCGGATGTCGACGCGGTCGAGGGCCACGGCACGGGCACGGTGCTGGGCGACCCGATCGAGGCGCAGGCGCTGCTGGCCACCTACGGTCGCGGCCGTGACCCGGAGCGTCCGCTCTGGCTCGGCTCGCTGAAGTCCAACATCGGCCACACGCAGGCGGCTTCGGGCGTGGCCGGGGTGATCAAGATGGTGCAGGCGCTGCGGCACGGAGTGCTGCCGCCCACGCTGCACGTGGACGCGCCGTCCTCGCAGGTGGACTGGGAGGCCGGTGCGGTGGAGCTGCTGACCGAGGCGCGGGAGTGGCCGGAGACCGGTCGGCCGCGCCGGGTGGGCGTCTCCTCGTTCGGGCTGAGCGGGACGAACGCGCACCTGATCCTGGAGCAGGTGCCGGAGGAGACCGAGGCCGAGGCCGAGCGGCCTGCCGTCGAGCCGACGGGTGCCGTACCGCTGGTGCTGTCGGCGAAGAGCGCGGGGTCGCTGGCCGGTCAGGCCGAGCGACTGGCCGCCTTCGTCGAGACCGCCGGGGTCGGGACGCCGGGTGTCGCCGCCGCGCTGGTGGCGCAGCGGGCGCTGCTGAACGAGCGAGCGGTCGTGGTGGCGGACTCCTCCGAGGAGGCGCTCACGGGCCTGCGGGCCCTGGCGGGCGGGGAGTTGACCTCCGGCGTGGTGACCGGATCGGGCTCGGCCCGGACGGTGCTCGTCTTCCCGGGGCAGGGTTCGCAGCGGGTGGGCATGGGCCGGGAGTTGGCGGAGCGGTACCCGGTGTTCGCGGAGGCGTTCGACGCGGCGTGTGCGGAGCTGGACGCGCAGTTGGCGGGCTGGGTGGAGCACCCGGTCAAGGATGTCGTGTTCGGTACGGCGGGTTCTCTCGACCAGACGGTGTTCACCCAGGCGGGTCTGTTCGCGGCGGAGACGGCGCTGTTCCGGCTGGTGGAGTCCTGGGGCGTTCGCCCGGACGCGGTGCTGGGCCACTCGATCGGTGAGATCACGGCCGCGCATGTGGCGGGGGTGCTGTCGCTGGCGGATGCGGCGGCGGTCGTGGCCGCGCGTGGCCGGTTGATGCAGGCGTTGCCCTCGGGTGGTGCGATGGTGGCGGTGGCCGCCACCGAGGCCGAGGTCGCCGAACTCCTCGGTGACGAAGTGGACTTGGCGGCGGTGAACGGGCCGTCGTCGGTGGTGCTCTCCGGTGAGGAGGCGGCCGTGCTGAACGTGGCCGAGAGTCTGAAGGCGCGGGGCCGCAAGGTCAAGCGGCTGACGGTCTCCCACGCCTTCCACTCGGCGCTCATGGAGCCGATGCTGGCCGAGTTCGCGGCCGTCCTGGCCGAGGTGACCTGGCGCGAGGCGCGGTTCCCGATTGTCTCGAACGTCACCGGCCGCCTGGCCGAGACCGGTCAACTGGCCGATCCGGCCTACTGGGTGGAGCACGTCCGCCGGCCGGTCCGGTTCGCCGACGGCATCGCGGCGGCCGCCGAGCTCGGTGACGCGGTCTTCGTCGAGCTCGGCCCGGGTGCCGCGCTCAGCGGTGTGGTGGCGGAGTCCGCCGGCGAGGACGCGGTCTGCGTCGCGGCGCTGCGCGACGGCCGTCCCGAGGCGCACACCCTGCTGGCCTCGGTCGCCGAACTCTTCGTCCGGGGCGTCGAGGTGGACTGGGCGAAGACCCTGCCAGCCGGCCTTCCGGCCACCCACCTGGAGCTGCCCACCTACGCCTTCGACCACGAGCACTACTGGCTCCGGAGCGCCCCCGCCACCGATGCGGCCTCGCTCGGCCAGGGCCGGGCCGACCACCCGCTGCTGGGCGCGGTGGTCCACCTGCCGCAGAACGACGGGCTGGTCTTCACCTCGCGGCTGTCGCTGCGCACGCACGCCTGGCTGGCGGACCACGCCATCGGCGGTGTCGTCCTGGTGCCCGGCACCGGTCTGGTGGAGCTGGCCGTGCGGGCCGGTGACGAGGTCGGCTGCGGCACGCTCGACGAACTGGTCGTCGAGGCCCCGCTGGTGGTCCCCGAGCACGGCGGCGTCCGCGTCCAGGTCGCGGTCGGCGGCCCCGACGAGAGCGGCGCGCGCACCGTCGAGGTGTACTCGGCCCGTGAGGACGCCGAGGACGCCACGGAGTCGTGGACCCGCCACGCCACCGGCACCCTCGCGGTGGCGCCGACGGTGGGCGCTGCTTCGCCGTTCGACACCGCCGCGTGGCCCCCGGCCGGTGCGGAGCCGGTCGACGTCGACGGCATCCACACCGAGCTCATCGGGCACGGCCACGAGTACGGGCCGTCGTTCCGTGCCGTTCGGGCGGTCTGGCGGCGCGGCGACGAAGTGTTCGCCGAGGTCGCCCTGCCCGAGGCGCAGCGGGACGGTGCCGGCCGGTTCGGTCTGCACCCCGCGTTGCTCGACGCCGCCCTGCACCCCGCCCTGCGGGACGCGGGCGCGGCGGACCGCGAGCAGGCGTGGCAGCCGCTGGAGTGGCACGGGCTGGCCCTGCACGCCGTCGGCGCCTCGGCGCTGCGGGTGCGGATCACCGCGCAGGGGCCCGACACGCTGGCGCTGGCGGCGGTCGACGAGGCCGGCGGCCCCGTCCTGACGGCGGCCTCGGTGACGCTGCGACCGCTGGCCGCCGAGCAGTTGGCAGCCGCGGCGGGCACGGCGGGCGACGACGCGCTGTTCCGGGTGGACTGGACGGTGCTGCCCCCGGCACCGCTGCAGAGCGCCGGGACGGCGCCGCGCCGCGCCGACGTGACGACGGCGGCGGACCTCGCGGCCCTGACGGCCGCGGGGGACGTCCCTCCCGTGGTGCTCCTGGCGGCCGTCGCGGACGGCGAGGGCGAGGGCGCCGTCCTCTCCCTGGCCTCCCGGGTGCTGGCGGTGGTGCAGTCCTGGCTGGCCGACGAGTCCCTGGAGGACTCCCGGCTGGTGGTGCAGACCCGGGGCGCGGTGCCCGCCGGCGGCGACGCCGCGGTGACCGACCCGGCCGGCGCCGCCGTCTGGGGCCTGGTCCGCGCGGCCCAGGCGGAGAGCCCCGACCGGATCGTCCTGCTCGACCTGGACCCCGCCACGGCGGCCGACCCGGACGCCGTGCTCGGCTCGGTGCTTCCGCTCGGCGAACCGCAGGTCGCGGTGCGCGGGACGGCGCTGCACGTGCCGCGCCTGGCCCGGACCACCGGCGGCGACGCGACGGGCGGCGAGCCGGCGTTCCACCCGGACGGCACGGTCCTGATCACCGGCGGCACCGGGTCGCTCGGCGCCCTGGTGGCCCGCCACCTGGTCGCGCGGCACGGCGTCCGCCACCTCGTCCTGGCGGGCCGGCGCGGGCCGGACGCCGACGGCGCGGCGCAGCTCGCCGCCGACCTCGGGGCCGCGGGCGCGGCCGTGTCGGTGGTGGCGTGCGACGTCACCGACCGGGACGCGGTCGCCGCCCTGCTGGCCGCCGTCCCGGCCGAGCACCCGCTGACCGGCATCGTCCACGCCGCCCGGGTCTTCGACGCCGGAGTGATCGGCGAGGTCGACCCGGACCGGATGGCGCGGGTCTTCGCGCCGAAGGTCACCGCCGTCCGCCACCTGGACGAGCTCAGCCGTGAACTGGCCCCGGAGCTGGCCGCGTTCGTCCTGATGTCCTCGGCCGCGTCGGTCTTCCTGGGCGCGGGCACCGGCGGCTACGCGGCGGCCAACGCCTACCTGGACGCGGTGGCGCACCGGCGCCGCGCGGCGGGCCTGCCCGGCACGTCGCTGGCCTGGGGCGTGTGGGCGCAGGCGACCGGCACGGACGGCTCCGCCGACGGGCCCGGCCAGGACCGGAGCGGCCGGCGCGGGGGTGTCCGGCCCCTGACCGCCGAGGCGGGCACGGAACTGTTCGACGCGGCCCTGCGCGCCGGCGAGGCGCTGCTGGTGCCGGTCGAGCTGGACCTGCGGGCGCTGCGCGCCGACGCCGCGCTCGGCGGTGGTGTCCCGCCGCTGCTGCGCGGTCTGGTCCGCACAGGCCGACAGGCCGTCCGGGCGGCCGCCGGCGACGGTGGCGGCGGGCTGGCCCGCCGGCTGGCCGGGCTCGCGCCGGCCGAGCAGGAGGCGCTTCTGCTGGACCTCGTCCGGGGCCGGGTGGCGACCGTCCTCGGCCACGCCGGGGCGGAGCAGGTCAGGCCGGAGACGGCGTTCAAGGACGCCGGCTTCGACTCGCTGACCTCCGTCGAACTGCGCAACCGGCTCCGGGAGGCGACGGGGCTGGGCCTGCCGGCCACGGTGGTCTTCGACTACCCGACGCCGCTGGCGCTGGCGCACTACCTGTACGACCGGCTGGACCCGGCCGCCGAGGCCGCGGCCACCTCGCACCCGCTGCTGGTCGAGCTGAGCCGGCTGGAGGCGATGCTGGCCGAGACCCCGGCCGGCGACTCGGCCCGCGCCCAGGTCGCCACCCGGCTCCAGGGCCTGCTGGCCACCTGGTCGACGGCGAACGCCGCCGGGCCCGCCGAGGACCAGATCGACTACGACACCGCCTCCGACGACGACCTCTTCGACCTCATCGACACGGAGTTCGGCAGCTAGCCGCCACCGGAAACCCCGCGACCTCGCAGAACACCCGACGCCACAGCCCTCTAGGAGCCGAACTTCGATGGCGGATGAAAGCAAGCTTCGCGACTACCTCAAGCGCGTCCTCGCGGAGGCGCGCCGCTCCCAGCAACGCGTGCTGGAGCTGGAGGCCGAGAAGTCGGAGCCGATCGCGATCGTGGGCATGGCCTGCCGGCTGCCGGGCGCGGTGGCGGGCCCGGACGACCTGTGGCGGCTGGTCGCCGAGCGCGGGGACGGCGTGTCGGGCTTCCCGACCGACCGCGGCTGGGACCTGGACGGCCTGTTCGACGAGGACCCGGCGAAGAGCGGCACCTCGTACGTGAGCCGGGGCGGCTTCCTCCACGAGGCGGGGCTCTTCGACGCGGGCTTCTTCGGGATCTCGCCGCGCGAGGCGGTCGCCATGGACCCGCAGCAGCGGCTGCTGCTGGAGACCTCGTGGGAGGCGCTGGAGCGGGCCGGCGTCGACGCGGCGGGGTTGAAGGGCTCGGACGTCGGCGTCTTCGTCGGAGTGATCAACGAGGGTTACGCGACCGGCGGTCCGGTCCCCCCGGAGCTGGAGGGCTTCACCGGGACGGGGACCACCGGCAGTGTGGCGTCCGGCCGGATCTCGTACGTGTTCGGGTTCGAGGGCCCGGCGGTCACGGTGGACACGGCCTGCTCGTCCTCGCTGGTCGCGATGCACCTGGCCGCTCAGGCGCTGCGGCGCGGGGAGTGCTCGCTGGCGCTGGCCGGCGGGGCGACGGTCATGGCCGGGCCGGGCATGTTCATGGAGTTCTCCCGGCAGCGGGCGCTGGCGGCCGACGGCCGGTGCAAGTCCTACGCGGACGCGGCGGACGGCACCGGCTGGGCCGAGGGTGCGGGCATGGTGCTGCTGGAGCGGCTCTCCGACGCTCGGGCCAACGGGCACCACGTGCTGGCCGTGCTGCGCGGGTCGGCGGTGAACCAGGACGGCGCGTCCAACGGCCTGACGGCTCCGAACGGTCCCTCGCAGCAGCGGGTGATCCGCAAGGCGTTGGCGGCGGCCGGGCTCACCCCGGCGGATGTGGACGTGGTGGAGGGGCACGGCACCGGGACGGTGCTGGGCGACCCGATCGAGGCGCAGGCGCTGCTGGCCACCTACGGCCAGGAGCGCGAGCCCGGACGCCCGTTGTGGCTCGGGTCGTTGAAGTCCAACATCGGCCACACCCAGGCCGCGGCCGGTGTCGCCGGTGTGATCAAGATGGTGCAGGCGATGCGCCACGGCGTCATGCCCGCGACCCTGCACGTGGACGCGCCCTCCTCCGAGGTGGACTGGTCGGCCGGTGCGGTGCAGTTGCTGACCGAGGCGCGCGAGTGGCCGGAGACCGGCCGGCCGCGCCGGGCCGGGGTCTCCTCCTTCGGCGTCAGCGGGACGAACGCGCACGTGGTGCTGGAGGAGCCCCCCGTCGAGCCGGCGACCGAGCCGGACGCGGTCCGGGCCGCACCCGGCGGCGTGCTGCCGCTGGTCGTCTCGGCGGCCTCGGCCGGCTCGCTGGCGGGCCAGGCCGAGCGGCTGGCGGCGTTCCTCGGGAGCGCCGACGGACCGGCGGTGGACGATGTCGCCGCAGCGTTGGCCACCGGGCGGGCGGTGCTCGGCGAGCGTGCGGTGGTGGTGGCGGGTTCGACGGACGAGGCGCTGGCCGGGCTGGGTGCGCTGGCGCGGGGCGAGTCGGCTCCGGGGCTGGTGACGGGGACCTCGGGCGGGGCGGGCAAGCTCGCCCTGGTGTTCCCGGGGCAGGGTTCGCAGTGGGTCGGCATGGGCGGTGAACTGCTGGACTCCTCGCCGGTGTTCGCGGAGCGGGTGGCGGCGTGTGCGGTCGCGTTGGACCCGTGGGTGGACTGGTCGCTGGAGGCGGTGCTGCGCGGGGAGGCTCCGGCGGAGCTGCTGGACCGGGTGGACGTGCTGCAGCCGGCGAGCTTCGCGGTGATGGTCGGTCTGGCCGCCGTCTGGGCGTCCGTGGGTGTGGTGCCGGACGCGGTGGTCGGTCACTCCCAGGGTGAGATCGCGGCGGCCTGCGTGGCCGGTGCGCTCTCCCTGGAGGACGCGGCGTGGATCGTGGCGGTGCGCAGTCAGGTGATCGCCGGGCAGCTGGCCGGGCGTGGCGGGATGGCCTCGGTGGCGCTCTCCGAGGCCGAGGCGCTGGCCAGGTTGGAGCGTTGGGCGGACCGGGTGGAGGTGGCGGCCGTCAACGGCCCGAGCTCCGTCGTGGTCGCCGGTGACGCCGAAGCCCTCGACGAGGCCCTGGACGTCCTCGCGGCCGACGGCGTACGAGTACGCCGGGTCGCGGTGGACTACGCCTCCCACACCCGACACGTCGAGGCGATCGAGAACACGCTGGGCGAGGCCTTCGCGGACATCCGCAGTCAGGCCCCGCAGATCCCGTTCTACTCCACCGTCACCGGCGCGTGGGTCGACGAGGACGGCGCGCTCGACGGCGGCTACTGGTACCGCAACCTGCGCGGCCAGGTCCGCTTCGGCCCCGTCGTCGCCGAACTCCTCGGCCAGGGCTACACGGTGTTCGTCGAGTCCAGCGCCCACCCGGTGCTCGTCCAGCCGATCAACGAGATCGTCGACGAGGCGCAGGCCGAGGCCCTGGTCACCGGGACACTGCGCCGCGAGGAGGGCGGGCCGCGCCGGCTGCTGACCTCGATGGCCGAACTCTTCGTGCGCGGTGTGGCCGTGGACTGGACGGGCGTCCTGCCCACCGGCACCACCCGGGTCGAGCTGCCGACCTACGCCTTCGACCACCGGCACTACTGGCTCCAGCTCGGCCCCGCCGCCGACGCGGCCTCGCTCGGCCAGGCGGCCGCCGACCACCCGCTGATGGGCGCGGTGGTGGAGGTCCCCGAGACGGGCGGCCTGCTCGGCACCTCGCGGCTGTCGCTCCGGACGCACCCCTGGCTGGCCGACCACGTGGTCGGGGGAGCGGCCCTGCTCCCGGGCAGCGCCCTGGTGGAACTGGCGGTCCGGGCCGGCGACGAGCTCGGCTGCGGCACCCTCGACGAGCTGGTCGTCAAGGCCCCGCTGCTGCTGCCCGAACAGGGCGGGGTCCGGGTCCAGGTCACCGTCGGCGGCCCCGACGAGACCGGCGCCCGCAGCGTCGCCGTCTACTCGACCCGCGAGGACGCCGCCGGCGACACCGGCAGCGACACCTGGACCCGCCACGCCACCGGCACGCTCACCGCGACGACGAAGACCGGCAGCCCGCAGGCCGACTTCACCGTCTGGCCGCCCGCCGGGGCCCGGCCCGTCGACGTCGACGCCCTCTACACCGGTCTCGGCCGGCACGGCTACGAGCACGGCCCGGTCTTCCGGGGCGTGCGCGGACTCTGGCAGCGCGGCGAGGAGACGTTCGCCGAGGTCGCGGTGGACGAGGACGGCCGCGAGGAGGCCGGCCGGTTCGGCCTGCACCCCGCCCTGCTCGACGCCGCCCTGCACCCGGCACTGCGGGACACCGCCGTGGCCGACGGCGCCGCGAGCGGCGCCCGGGTCTGGCAGCCGCTCGCCTGGCAGGGGCTCGCGCTGCACGCCGTCGGCGCCACCGTGCTGCGCGTGCGGATCGCACCGCACGGCGGCGACGCCGTGTCGCTGGAGGCGGTCGACCAGGCCGGCGGCCTGGTCCTGACGGCGGACGCGGTGGAGCTGCGGCCGTTGACCGCCGAGCAGTTGACGACCGCGACGGCCACGGCGGGCGACGACGCGCTGTTCCGGGTCGAGTGGAGCGAACTGCTCCCGTCCACGGGGGCGGCGGCCGAGCCGCCGGCCTGGGTGACGGTGTCCGGAGCGGGCGAGATCACCGCGCTGGCCGACACCCCGGAGCTCCCCGCCCTGGTGGTCCTGGACGCCTTCGCGGACGGCGGTCACGGCGTCGACGCCGCGCTCGTCCTGACGAACCGGGTGCTGGCGGCCGTCCAGGCCTGGTTGGCCGCTCCGGGCCTGGAGGCGGTCCCGCTCGTCGTGGCCACCCGGGGCGCGGTGGGCGCCGGCGCGGACGGCGCGGTCACCGACCCGGCCGGCGGCGCGGTGTGGGGCCTGATCCGCGCCGCCCAGACCGAGAACCCCGACCGGATCGTCCTGCTCGACCTCGATCCCGACCCCGCCGCCCACGGTGACGACCCGGCCCCCGTCCTGGGCGCGGTGCTCGCCGCCGGGGAGCCCGAACTGGCCCTGCGGGGAACGACGCTGTCCGTTCCCCGGCTCGTCCGGGCGGCATCGGCCGCCGGGACCGGCGATGGCGGTGAGCGCGCCACCGCGCCCTGGGCGGGCCTCGATCCCGAGGGCACCGTCCTGATCACCGGTGGCACGGGTTCGCTGGGCGGGATCCTCGCCCGGCACCTGGTCGCCCGGCACGGCATCCGCCATCTGGTGCTGGTCAGCCGGCGCGGACCGGCGGCGGAGGGTGCGGCGGAGCTGGTCGCCGAACTGACCGAGCTCGGTGCGACGGCGGTCTCGGTGGAGTCCTGCGACGTGACCGACCGGGAGGCCGTGGCGGCCCTGCTGGCCGCCGTGCAGCGCGACGGACGCCGGCTGACCGCCGTCGTGCACACCGCGGGCATCGCCGACGCCGGCGTCATCGGCACCCTGGACCCCGAGCGGGTCGCCCAGGTCTTCGCCCCGAAGGTGACCGCGGCGCAGCACCTGGACGCGCTGACCCGCGAACTGGCCCCCGACCTGGACGCGTTCGTCGTCTTCTCCTCCGTCTCCTCCGTGTTCCTCGGCGCGGGCACCGGCAGCTACGCGGCCGCCAACGCCTTCCTCGACGCGCTGGCCCACCAGCGCCGGGCGGCCGGCCTGGCCGGGACCTCGCTTGCCTGGGGCCTGTGGAACCAGACCGCCGGCGGTATGGCCGCCGGCATGGACGACCTCACGCGGAGCCGGATGAACCGGCGCGGCGGCGTGCTGGCGATGACGGCCGAGGAGGGCATGGAACTCTTCGACGCGGCGCTGCGCACCGGCGAGGCGCTGCTGATCCCGGCCAAGCTGGACCTGCGGGCGCTGCGCGCCGGCGCCGCGGCCGGCCGCGACATCCCGACCCTGCTGCGGGGCCTGGTGCGGACCGGGCGGCAGCTGGTGCGGGCGGCCTCGGGCGACGGCGGCGGCGGGCTGGCCGGCCGGCTGGCCGGGCTGGCGGCGGCCGAGCAGGAGACGCTGCTGCTGGAGCTGGTGCGCACGCACGCGGCGACCGTGCTCGGGCACGCGGGGCCCGAGGCGATCCGGAGCGGGACGGCGTTCCGGGACTCCGGCTTCGACTCGCTGACCTCGGTCGAGCTGCGCAACCGGCTGCGCGAGGCGACCGGCCTGAAGCTGGCCGCGACGGTGGTCTTCGACCACCCGACCCCGCTCGCGTTCGCCCGCTACCTGCACGCCGAGTTCGGTCATGTGGCCGCCGAGACCGCCGCGACGGCGCCGACGGTCGCGCCCGCCGATCCGGACGAGCCGATCGCCATCGTGGGCATGGCCTGCCGGCTGCCCGGTGGCGTCGGCAGCCCGGCGGACCTGTGGCGGCTGGTCAGCGAGGGCCGGGACGCCATGTCCGGCTTCCCGGAGGACCGCGGCTGGGACGTGGACGGCCTGTTCGACTCCGACCCCGGAAAGGCCGGCACCTCCTATGTGAGCCAGGGCGGATTCCTCTACGAGGCCGGGCAGTTCGACGCCGGCTTCTTCGGGATCTCGCCGCGCGAGGCGCTCGCGATGGACCCGCAGCAGCGGCTGCTGCTGGAGACGTCCTGGGAGGCGCTGGAGCGGGCCGGCATCGACCCGCTCTCCCTGAAGGGCCGGGACGTCGGCGTCTTCTCCGGCGTGATGGGCCAGGGTTACGGTGCCGGCGGCACGGTGCCCGCCGAGCTGGAGGGCTTCACCGGTACCGGCGGCATGGGCAGCGTGGCCTCCGGCCGGGTCGCCTACGTGTTCGGCTTCGAGGGCCCGGCGGTCACCGTGGACACGGCGTGTTCCTCCTCGCTGGTCGCGATGCACCTGGCCGCGCAGGCGCTGCGGCAGGGCGAGTGCTCGATGGCGCTGGCCGGCGGCGCGACCGTGATGGCCACCCCCGGCACCTTCGTGGAGTTCTCGCGCCAGCGCGGCCTGGCGACGGACGGCCGGTGCAAGTCCTACGCGGACGCGGCGGACGGCACCGGCTGGGCCGAGGGCGCGGGCGTGGTGGTGCTGGAGCGGCTGTCCGAGGCGCGCCGCAAGGGTCACCGGGTGCTCGCGCTGGTGCGCGGATCGGCGGTGAACCAGGACGGTGCGTCCAACGGTCTGACGGCGCCGAACGGCCTGTCCCAGCAGCGGGTGATCCGCAGGGCGCTGGCGAACGCCGGGCTGTCGCCGGTCGAGGTGGACGTGGTGGAGGGACACGGCACGGGCACGGTACTGGGGGACCCGATCGAGGCGCAGGCGCTGCTGGCCACCTACGGCCAGGACCGGGAGCCGGGGCGTCCGCTCTGGCTGGGCTCGCTGAAGTCGAACATCGGCCACACCCAGATGGCGGCCGGTGTCGCCGGTGTGATCAAGATGGTGGAGGCGCTGCGCCACGGTGTGCTGCCGCCCACGCTGCACGTGGACGCGCCGTCCTCGCAGGTGGACTGGTCGGTCGGCGAGGTGGAGCTGCTGACCGAGGCGCGGGAGTGGCCGGAGACCGGTCGGCCGCGCCGGGTGGGTGTGTCCGGATTCGGTGTCAGCGGCACGAACGCGCACCTGATCCTGGAGCAGGCCCCGGCCGAGGCCGAGGTGGAGTGGCCTGCCGTCGAGCCTGCGGGCGTGGTGCCGCTGGTGCTCTCGGCGAAGAGCGTGGGGTCGTTGACCGGCCAGGCCGACCGGCTGGCCCCCTTCGTGGAGACCGCCGGGGCCGGGGCGGCGGACATCGCCGCGGCGCTGCTGTCGCAGCGGGCGCTGCTCTCCGAGCGTGCGGTGGTGCTGGCCGGGTCCGCCGACGAGGCGGTGACTGGGCTCAGCGCGCTGGCGCGGGGTGAGAGCAGCCCCGTGCTGGTGAGCGGGACGGCGTCCGACACGGCCCGGACAGTGCTGGTGTTCCCGGGGCAGGGTTCGCAGCGGGTGGGCATGGGTCGGGAGTTGGCGGAGCGGTACCCGGTGTTCGCGGAGGCGTTCGACGCGGCGTGTGCGGAGCTGGACGCGGGGTTGGCGGGCTGGGTGGAGCACCCGGTCAAGGACGTGGTGTTCGGTACGGCGGGTTCTCTCGACCAGACGGTGTTCACCCAGGCGGGTCTGTTCGCCGTGGAGACGGCGTTGTTCCGGCTGGTGGAGTCCTGGGGCGTCCGGCCGGACGCGGTGCTGGGTCATTCGATCGGTGAGATCACGGCCGCGCATGTGGCGGGGGTCCTCTCGCTCAAGGACGCGGCGGCGGTCGTGGCCGCGCGTGGCCGGTTGATGCAGGCGCTGCCGGCCGGTGGCGCGATGGTGGCGGTGGCCGCCACCGAGGCGGAGATCGCCGAACTCCTCGGTGACGGCGTCGACTTGGCGGCGGTGAACGGGCCGTCGTCGGTGGTGCTCTCCGGCGAGGAGGCGGCCGTGCTGAAGGCCGCCGAGAGCCTGAAGGCGCAGGGCCGCAAGGTCAAGCGGCTGACGGTCTCGCACGCCTTCCACTCGGCGCTCATGGAGCCGATGCTGGCCGAGTTCGCGGCCGTCCTGGCCGAGGTGACCTGGCGCGAGCCGAAGCTGACGGTGATCTCGAACCTCTCCGGCCGACCGGCCGAACCGGGTCAACTGGCCGACGCGGCCTACTGGGTGGAGCACGTCCGCCGGCCGGTCCGGTTCGCCGACGGCATCGCGGCGGCGGCCGAGTTCGGTGACGCGCTGTTCGTCGAGCTCGGCCCGGGTGCCGCGCTCAGCGGTGTGGTGGCGGAGTCCGCCGGCGAGGAAGCGGTCTGCGTCTCGGCGCTGCGCGACGGCCGCCCCGAGACGGCGACCGTGCTGGCTGCGGTTGCCGAACTCTTCGTCCGGGGCGTCGAGGTGGACTGGGCGAAGACCCTGCCAGCCGGTCTCCCGACCGCTCACCTGGAGCTGCCGACCTACGCCTTCGACCACCGGCACTACTGGTTGCAGACCGCCCCGGCCACCGACGCCGCCTTCCTGGGCCTGACCGGGACCGACCACCCGCTGCTCGGCGCCGTAATGCACCTGCCGCAGAACGACGGGCTGGTCTTCACCTCCCGGCTCTCCCTGCGCACGCACCCGTGGCTCGCCGACCACGCCGTCGGCGGCGTCGTCCTGGTGCCGGGCACCGGTCTGGTGGAGCTGGCCGTCCGGGCCGGCGACGAGGCCGGCTGCGGCACGCTCGACGAACTGGTCATCGAGGCCCCGCTGGTGGTCCCCGACCACGGCGGCGTCCGCGTCCAGGTCGCCCTCGGCGGCCCCGACGAGAGCGGCACGCGCACCGTCGAGGTGTACTCGGCCCGCGAGGACGCCGAGGACGCCTGGACCCGCCATGCCACCGGCACCCTGGCGCCGGCGAAGGCCGGCGCCGCCGCACCGGAGGCCGACCTCACCGTCTGGCCGCCGCCCGGCGCCCAACCGGTCGAGGTCGATGTCGACGGCTTCTACGCCGACCTGATCCGGCTCGGCTACACCTACGGCCCGGCGTTCCAGGGCCTGCGGGCGGTCTGGCGGCGCGGCGAGGAGGTCTTCGCCGAGATCGCGCTGCCCGACGGGCACCGCGAGGAGGCGGACCGCTTCGGCATTCACCCCGCACTGCTCGACGCCGCCCTGCACGCCAACGGGTTCGTCCAGCCGGCCGGCGCCCCCTCGGGGGCGGACGAGCCCCGGACGGTCCTGCCGTTCGCGTGGAACGGGCTGGTCCTGCACGCCGTCGGCGCCTCGGCGCTGCGGGTGCGGGTGGCACCGTCCGGCCCCGACGCGGTGTCGCTCCAGGCCGCCGACGAGACCGGCGGGCCGGTCCTGACACTGGACTCGTTGGTGTTCCGGGCCGTCTCCGCCGAGCAGTTGGAGGCTGCGGCCGGTGCGCCGGGCGGCGACTCGCTGTTCCGGGTGGAGTGGACGGCGTTGCCCCCGGCGGCGCAGGCCCTCGCACCGGCGCCGAGCCGGGTGTCCGTCGCCACCGAGGCCGAGGTGGCCGCCCTGGCCGAGCGGGGCGGGGTGCCCGACGCGGTCGTGCTGACGGCCACCGGCGGCGACGCGCTGGAGCTCGGCTCCCGGGTGCTCGACGTCCTGCAGGCCTGGCTGGTCGTGCCCGGCCCGGCGGACGCCCGGCTGGTCGTGGCCACCCGGGGCGCGGTGCCCGCCGGCGGCGACGCCGCACTGACCGACCCGGCCGGCAGCGCCGTCTGGGGTCTGGTCCGGGCCGCCCAGGCGGAGAACCCCGACCGGATCGTCCTGCTCGACCTGGACCCCGCCACGGCGGGCGAACCGGACACCGGCGTGCTCGGCCCGGTCCTCGCGCTCGGCGAGCCGCAGGTCGCGGTGCGCGGGACGGTGCTGTCCGCACCGCGTCTGGTCCGGGCCGCCGGTGGCGAAGCACGGGGCAGCGAGCCGGCGTTCCGCCAGGACGGCACGGTCCTGGTCACCGGTGGTACGGGGTCGCTGGGAGCCCTGCTGGCCCGGCACCTGGTCACCCGGCACGGCGTGCGGCACCTGGTCCTGACCAGCCGGCGCGGCCCGGCGGCCGCCGGGGCCGAGGAGTTGGTGGCCGAGCTGCGCGAGCTGGGCGCCGAATCGGTGTCCGTGCCGGCCTGCGACGTCGCCGACCGCGACGCGCTGGCCGCGCTGCTCGCCGCGGTGGTCCGCGAACGCCCGCTGACGGCCGTCGTGCACACCGCGGGCGTCCTGGACGACGGTGTGATCGGGGCGCTGAACGCGGAACGGCTGGCGAGCGTCTTCGCGCCCAAGGTGACAGCCGTCGGCCACCTGGACGAGCTGACCCGCGAACTCGCCCCCGATCTGGACGCGTTCGTCGTCTTCTCCTCCGCCTCCGGCCTGTTCGGCTCGGCCGGGCAGGGCAACTACGCGGCCGCCAACGCCTACCTGGACGGGCTGATGGCCCGGCGCCGGGCGGGCGGCCTGCCGGCGCTGTCGCTGGCCTGGGGCCCGTGGGAGCAGAGCGCCACCGGGATGACCACCGGAGCCGAGGCGGCCGGCCGCACCCGGACGAACCGCCGCGGCGGCATCCTCGCGCTCGGGCCGGAGGAGGGCACCGCCCTGTTCGACGCCGCGCTGGACGCGGACGAGGCGCTGCTGGTGCCGATCAAGCTGGACCTCCGGGCGATCCGGGCCGACGCCGCGACGGGCGCGGGAGTGCCGCCCCTGCTGCGCGGTCAGGTCCGCGCCGGCCGCCAGGTGGCCCGGGCCGCGTCGGGTGACGGCGGTGACGGTCTGGTCCGCCGGCTGGCCGGGCTCGCCCGGGCCGAACAGGAGGCCGTGCTCGTGGACCTCCTGCGGACCCAGGTCGCGCTGGTCCTGGGGCATGCCGGGCCCGACGGGGTGGTGGCCGGGACGTCGTTCAAGGACGCCGGCTTCGACTCGCTCACCTCGGTCGAGCTGCGCAACCGGTTGCGCGAGGCGACCAGCCTCAACCTGTCCGCCACCGTGGTCTTCGACTACCCGACCCCGCTCGCCCTGGCCCGCCACGTGCACGGCGAACTGCTCCCGGACGGTGCGGCGAGCGGGCCGGAAGTGGACGAGGACCGTCTGCGGCACGCCCTGGTCTCCCTCCCGATGGCCCGGTTCCGAGAGGCGGGCCTGATGGAGGCCCTGGTCAGGCTGGCCGCGCTCGACACCGGCGCGGCGGCGGCCGGCGAGCCGGACGAGGACGACCGGCCGGGCACTCTCGCCGACCTGGACGTCGACGACCTCGTTCAACTGGCGCTCGGCGGCGACGACGACGAGGGCCTCGAAAGCTGATGCGGTACAACGTGATGGGGGCAGTGAAGTGAGTACTTCATACGAGAAGCTCGTCGAGGCGCTACGGAAGTCGCTCGAAGAGGTGGGCTCGCTGAAGAAGCGGAACCGCCAACTCGTGAGCGCCTCCAGTGAGCCCGTGGCGATCGTGGGTATGGCGTGCCGGCTGCCCGGTGGTGTCGACAGCCCCGAGGGGCTCTGGAACCTGGTCAGTGAGGGCCGCGACGGCGTCTCGGCCTTCCCCACCGACCGGGGGTGGGACCTCGACGGCCTGTTCGACGAGGACCCGGAGAACCGCGGCACCTCCTATGTGGACCAGGGCGGCTTCCTGCACCAGGCCGGGCTGTTCGACGGGGGTTTCTTCGGGATCTCGCCGCGCGAGGCGCTGGCGATGGACCCGCAGCAGCGGCTGCTGCTGGAGACCTCGTGGGAGGCGCTGGAGCGGGCCGGTATCGACCCGGCCACGCTGAAGGGCACCGACGTCGGGGTGTTCAACGGCATCATGGGCGTCGACTACTTCGCCGGCGGGAGCGTGCCGCCCGAGCTGGAGGGCTTCACGGGGACGGGAGCGGCCGCCAGTGTCGCGTCCGGCCGGATCTCGTACGTGTTCGGCTTCGAGGGCCCGGCGGTCACGCTCGACACCGCCTGTTCGTCCTCGCTGGTGGCGATCCACCTGGCCGCGCAGGCGCTGCGCCGCGGCGAGTGCTCGATGGCGCTGGCCGGCGGTGCGACCGTGATGGCCACGCCCGGTCTCTTCATCGACTTCTCGCGCCAGCGCGGCCTGGCCTCGGACGGCCGCTGCAAGGCGTACGCGGAGGCGGCGGACGGCACCGGCTGGGCCGAGGGCGCGGGTGTGGTGGTCCTGGAGCGGCTCTCCGAGGCGCGCCGCAAGGGTCACCGGGTGCTCGCGGTGGTGCGCGGCAGCGCGGTGAACCAGGACGGCGCCTCCAACGGTCTGACGGCGCCGAACGGTCCGTCGCAGCAGCGGGTGATCCGCAAGGCCCTCGCCAACGCGGGGCTGACCACTGCGGATGTGGACGTGGTGGAGGGGCACGGCACGGGCACGGTGCTGGGCGACCCGATCGAGGCGCAGGCGCTGCTGGCCACCTACGGTCAGGACCGGCCCGCCGAGCGGCCGTTGCGGCTCGGGTCGCTGAAGTCGAACATCGGCCACACCCAGGCCGCCGCCGGCGTCTCGGGCGTGATCAAGATGGTGCAGGCACTGCGGCACGGCGTCATGCCGCCCACGCTGCACGTGGACGCGCCGTCCTCGCAGGTGGACTGGTCGGCCGGTGCCGTGCGGCTGCTGACCGAGGCGCAGGAGTGGCCGGAGACCGGTCGGCCCCGCCGGGCGGGTGTGTCCGGGTTCGGTGTCAGCGGCACCAACGCGCACCTGATCCTGGAGCAGGCTCCCGAGGAGGAGCCGGTCGCGGTCGAGGCCGCGCCCGACACGGTGGTTCCGCTGGTCCTGTCGGCGGCCTCGGCGACGGCTCTGGCCGGCCAGGCCGGGCGGCTGGCGGCCTTCGTCGAGAGCGCCGAGGCGTCCGGGGTCGGGGCGTCCGGGGCCGGCTCGCCGGTCGCGGTGGCGGGTGCGCTGATCGCCCAGCGGGCGGTGCTGGGCGAGCGCGCGGTCCTGGTGGCCGGTTCGCGCGAGGAGACGCTGGCGGGCCTGGCCGCACTGGCGCGCGGCGAGTCCGCGCCCACCGGGGCGATCGGCAGCGCGTCGCCGTCCGGCGGTCCGGGGAAGGTGGTCCTCGTCTTCCCGGGGCAGGGTTCCCAGCGGGTGGGCATGGGTCGGGAGTTGGCGGAGCGGTACCCGGTGTTCGCGGAGGCGTTCGACGCGGCGTGCGCGGCGCTGGACGGGCAGTTGGCGGGCTGGGTGGAGTACTCGGTCAAGGATGTGGTGTTCGGTACGGCGGGCTCCCTGGATCAGACGGTGTTCACCCAGGCGGGTCTGTTCGCCGTGGAGACGGCGCTGTTCCGGCTGGTGGAGTCCTGGGGCGTTCGCCCGGACGCGGTGCTGGGTCACTCGATCGGCGAACTGACGGCCGCGCACGTGGCGGGGGTCCTCTCGCTCAAGGATGCGGCGGCGGTCGTCGCCGCGCGTGGCCGGTTGATGCAGGCGCTGCCGTCCGGCGGTGCGATGGTGGCGGTGGCCGCCACCGAGGCGGAGATCGCCGAACTCCTCGGTGACGGCGTCGACTTGGCGGCGGTGAACGGGCCGTCGTCGGTGGTGCTCTCCGGCGAGGAGGCGGCCGTGCTGAAGGCCGCCGAGAGCCTGAAGGCGCAGGGCCGCAAGGTCAAGCGGCTGACGGTCTCGCACGCCTTCCACTCGGCCTTGATGGAGCCGATGCTGGCCGAGTTCGCGGCCGTCCTGGCCGAGGTGACCTGGGGTGAGGCGCGGTTCCCGATCATCTCGAACGTCACCGGCCGTCCGGCCGAGCCCGGTCAACTGGCCGACCCGGCCTACTGGGTGGAGCACGTCCGCCGGCCGGTCCGGTTCGCCGACGGCATCGCCGCGGCGGCCGAGCTCGGTGACGCGCTGTTCGTCGAGCTCGGCCCGGGTGCCGCGCTCAGCGGTGTGGTGGACGAGACGGTCGACGGCCGCGCGGTGGCGGTGGCCGCCCTGCGCGACGGCCGCCCCGAGGCGCACACTCTGCTGGCCTCGGTGGCCGAACTCTTCGTCCGGGGCGTCGAGGTGGACTGGGCGAAGACCCTGCCCGCCGGCTTCACGGCCACCCATCTGGAGCTGCCCACCTACGCGTTCGAGCACGAGCACTACTGGCTCCCGGCCACCCCGCTCACCGACGTGGCCTCGCTCGGCCAGGGCAAGGCCGACCACCCGCTGCTCGGTGCGATCGTCCAACTCCCGCAGTCCGACGGGCTGGTGTTCACCTCCCGGCTCTCCCTGCGGACGCACGCCTGGCTGGCCGACCACGCCGTCGGGGGAGTGGTCCTGGTGCCGGGCACCGGTCTGGTGGAGCTGGCCGTGCGGGCCGGCGACGAGGTCGGCTGCGGTGCGCTGGACGAACTGGTCATCGAGGCCCCGCTGGTGGTCCCCGAGCACGGCGGCCTGCGGGTCCAGGTCGCCGTCGGCGGTCCGGACGACCGGGGCGCCCGCACGGTGGAGGTGTACTCCGCTCGCGAGGACGCGGTGGACGCCGAGAACGCCACGGACGCCTGGGTCCGCCACGCCACCGGCACGCTGCTGCCGACGACGGTCGGCACCGCCACGCCCGCGTTCGACTTCACCGCCTGGCCCCCGTCCGGCGCGCAGCCGGTGGACCTCACCGGCGGCTACGACCTGTTGGCCCGGGCGGGTTACGCCTACGGCCGGTCGTTCCAGTGCGTGCGCGCGGTCTGGCGGCGCGGTGACGAGATCTTCGCCGAGGTCGCCCTGCCGGAGGAACTGCGGGAGCAGGGCGCCCGCTTCGGCATCCACCCCGGTCTGCTCGACGCCGCGCTGCACTCCAGCATGCTGGACGCGGCGGCCGCGCTGAGCGGCGCCGAGACGGGCGAGGAGCCGGTGGTGCGGCTGCCGTTCGCCTGGAACGGGCTCGTCCTGCACGCGGCGGGCGCGTCCTCGGTCAGGGTGCGGGTGGCCCGGCCTGCGCCGGACGCCCTGTCGCTGGAGGCCGTCGACGACGCCGGCGGGCTGGTCCTGACGCTGGACTCGCTGGTCTCGCGGGCCGTCTCCGCCGAGCAGTTGGAGGCGGCGGCCGGTACGCCGGGCACCGATGCGTTGTTCCGGGTGGAGTGGGCCGAGCTCGCCGCTCCGCCCGTGGCGCAAGCCGGCCCGGCCCCGGTCGGGGTCGCCACCCCGGAGGACGTGGCGGCACTGTTCGCGGGCACGGAGGCCGGCGGGGCGCCGGCGGCCGGCTGGCTGGAGGCCGTCACCGGCGGCGCCGACGACACCCCCTTCGCGCTGACCCGGCGGGTGCTGGAGGTCGTCCAGGCGTGGCTGGCCGGGGCCGGTCCGGAGGGCTCCCGACTGGTGGTGGCCACCCGGGGCGCGGTGCCCGCCGGCGGCGACGCCGCGGTGACCGACCCGGCCGGCGCCGCCGTCTGGGGTCTGCTCCGCGCGGCGCAGGCGGAGAACCCGGACCGGATCGTCCTGCTGGACACCGACGCCGCCGACCCGGTGGACGTCGAGTCGCTGCTCGGCCCGGTGCTGGCCGTCGGGGAGCCGCAGGTCGCGGTGCGCGGTGCGGCGCTGTACGTGCCGCGCCTGGCCCGGGCGGCGGTCGTGCGGGGTGCGGAGCCGGTGCTGGATCCGGCGGGGACGGCGCTGATCACCGGTGGCACGGGGTCGCTGGGCGCGGTGCTGGCCCGGCACCTGGTCACCGACCACGGCATCCGTCATCTGGTGCTGACCAGCCGGCGCGGCCTGGAGGCGTCGGGTGCCCGGGAGTTGGTGGCCGAGCTGCACGAGCTGGGCGCCGAGTCGGTGACGGTGCCGGCCTGCGACGTGACCGACCGGGACGCGGTGGCGGAGCTGCTGGCCGCCGTCCGGCGTGACGGTCGCCGGCTGACCGCCGTGGTCCACGCGGCGGGTGTCTTCGACGGCGGTGTGATCGGCGAGGTCGCCCCGGAGCGGCTGGAGCGCGTGTTCGCGCCGAAGGTGACCGCGACGCGGCACCTGGACGAGCTGACCCGCGAACTCGCCCCGGACCTCGACGCGTTCATCACGTACTCCTCGGTGTCCGCGGTGTTCCTGGGCGCGGGCACGGGTGCCTACGCGGCGGCGAACGCCTACATGGACGGCCTGATGGCCCGGCGCCGGGCGGCCGGTCTGCCGGCGCTGTCGCTGGCCTGGGGCCCGTGGGAGCAGGCCGACGGCATGGGCGCCGACCTGGACGAGCTGTCCCGGAGCCGGATGAACCGGCGCGGTGGCGCCCAGCCGCTGACGGCGGCGGAGGGCATGGAGCTCTTCGACACCGCGCTGTACGGCGACCGGGCGCTGCTCGTGCCGGTCAAGCTCGACCTGCGGGCCCTGCGCGCGGCCGCCACGGCCGGTACCGGGGTGCCGTCGCTGCTGCAGGGCCTGGTCCGTCCCGGCCGGCAGTCGGCGCGGTCCGCCGCGGCCGGCGGCGGCAGCGGGCTGGCCGCCCGGCTGGCCGGGCTGGCGGTCGCCGAGCGCGAGGCGCTGCTGCTGGAGCTGGTCCGTACGCACGTCGCGTCGGTGCTCGGCCACGCGGGCGCGGCGAACGTCGCGGCGGAGCGGGCGTTCAAGGACGCCGGCTTCGACTCGCTGACCTCGGTCGAACTGCGCAACCGCCTCCGCGAGGCCACCGGCCTGAGCCTGCCCGCCACGGCCGTGTTCGACTACCCCACCCCGCTCGCCCTGGCCCGCTACCTGGACGGCGAGTTCGACGGGACGGCGGTCGCGGCGGGCCCGGTCGTCCCCGTGGCGGCCGTGCACGACCCGGCCGATCCGGTGGCGATCGTCGGCATGGCCTGCCGGCTCCCCGGCGGCGTGGCCACCCCGGAGGACCTGTGGCAGCTGGTCACCGAGGGGCGGGACGGCGTGTCGCTGTTCCCCTCCGACCGCGGCTGGGGCCTGGACGAACTGTTCGACGCCGATCCGGAGAGCGAGGGCACCTCCTACGTCAGCCAGGGCGGCTTCCTGCACGAGGCGCCGCTGTTCGACCCGGTCTTCTTCGGGATCTCGCCGCGTGAGGCGCTCGCGATGGACCCGCAGCAGCGGCTGCTGCTGGAGACCTCGTGGGAGGCCATGGAGCGGGCCGGCATCGATCCGGGTTCGCTGAAGGGTACCGATGTCGGGGTGTTCAACGGCATCATGGGCGTCGACTACTACGCCGGTGGCAACGTGCCGGCGGAGCTGGGCGGCTTCGCCCTGACCGGCGCCGGCGCGAGCGTGGCGTCGGGCCGGGTGTCGTACGTGTTCGGGTTCGAGGGCCCGGCGGTGACGGTCGACACGGCCTGCTCCTCCTCCCTGGTGGCGATCCACCTGGCCGCCCAGGCGCTGCGCCAGGGGGAGTGCTCGCTGGCCCTGGCCGGCGGCTCGACGGTGATGTCCAGCCCGAGCATGTTCATGGAGTTCTCGCGGCAGAAGGCGCTGGCGACGGACGGCCGGTGCAAGTCCTACGCGGACGCGGCGGACGGCACGGGCTGGGCCGAGGGTGCGGGCGTGGTGGTGCTGGAGCGGCTCTCCGAGGCGCGGCGCAACGGCCACCGGGTGCTCGCGGTGCTGCGCGGGTCGGCGGTGAACCAGGACGGCGCGTCCAACGGCCTCACCGCGCCCAACGGCCCGTCGCAGCAGCGGGTGATCCGCAAGGCCCTGGCCGCGGCCGGCCTGTCGACCGCCGATGTCGACCTGGTGGAGGGGCACGGCACCGGGACGGTGCTGGGCGACCCGATCGAGGCGCAGGCACTGCTGGCCACCTACGGCCGCGGTCGCGACCCGGAGCGTCCGCTCTGGCTGGGCTCGCTGAAGTCCAACATCGGCCACGCGCAGGCGGCGGCGGGCGTCTCGGGTGTGATCAAGATGGTGCAGGCGCTGCGGCACGGCGTGATGCCCGCGACCCTGCACGTGGACGCGCCGTCCTCGCAGGTGGACTGGACGGCGGGCGCCGTCGAGCTGCTGACCGAGGCCCGCGCGTGGCCGGAGACCGACCGGCCGCGCCGGGCCGGGGTCTCCTCCTTCGGCCTGAGCGGGACGAACGCGCACGTGATCCTGGAGCAGGCACCGGTCGAGGCCGAGGTGGCGACGGCGGCCGACGCCGCGCCCGACACCGTGGTGCCGCTGGTGGTGTCGGCGAAGAGCGACGTCTCGCTGGCGGGCCAGGCCGGGCGGCTGACGGCCCTCGCGGGGGCGGTCGACCCGGCGGCGCTGGCCGGTGCGCTGCTCTCCCGGCGGGCGCTGCTGTCCGAGCGCGCGGTGGTGGTGGCCGGCTCCTCGCAGGAGGCGTCGGCCGCGCTGGCCGCGCTGGCGCGCGGCGAGGGCAGCCCGGCGGTGGTGACCGGCGGCGCCGGGTCCTCGGGCGCGGGCCGGACGGTGCTGGTGTTCCCCGGCCAGGGCGCGCAGTGGGCCGGCATGGGTCGTGAACTGCTGGACTCCTCGCCGGTGTTCGCGGAGCGGATCGCGGAGTGCGGCCGGGCCCTGAGCCCGTGGGTGGACTGGTCGCTGGAGGAGGTGCTGCGCGGCGAGGCGCCCGCCGAGATCCTGGACCGGGCCGACGTGGTGCAGCCGGCGAGCTTCGCGGTGATGCTCGGCCTGGCGGCCGTCTGGGCGTCCGTCGGGGTGGTGCCGGACGCGGTGGTCGGCCACTCGCAGGGCGAGATCGCGGCGGCCTGCGTGGCCGGCGCGCTCTCCCTGGACGACGCCGCGCGGATCGTCGCGGTGCGCAGCCAGGTGATCGCCGGGCAGCTGGCCGGGCGTGGTGGCATGGCGTCGGTGGCGCTCTCCGAGGCGGAGGCCGCGGCCCGGCTGGAGCGCTGGTCGGGCCGGCTGGAGGTCGCGGTGGTCAATGGCCCCCGGTCGGTCGTGGTCGCCGGTGATCTCGACGTGCTGGACGAGGCCGTCGAAGCGCTGACCGCCGAGGGGGTGTGGGTGCGCCGGGTCGCGGTGGACTTCGCCTCCCACACCCGGCACGCCGAGGCCCTGGAGCAGACGCTGGCGGAGGCGTTCGCGGACATCCGCGGCCGGGCGCCGCGGATCCCGTTCTTCTCCACGGTGACCGGCGAGTGGATCCGCGAGGCCGGCGTCATCGACGGCGGCTACGTGTACCGGAACCTGCGCGGCCAGGTGCGGTTCGGGCCGGCGGTGGCCGCGCTGCTGGGCGAGGGCCACACGGTGTTCGTGGAGGCCAGCGCCCACCCGGTGCTCGTCCAGCCGATCAACGAGATCGTCGACGAGGCACAGGCCGAGGCCCTGGTCACCGGTTCGCTGCGCCGGGAGGAGGGCGGGCCGCGCCGGCTACTGACGTCGATGGCCGAACTCTTCGTCCGGGGCGTCGCCGTGGACTGGACCGGCGTCCTGCCGGCCGGCGCCGGCGCCGCCGAGGTGGACCTGCCGACCTACGCCTTCGACCACCAGCACTACTGGCTCGAAAGGACGACGGCGGCCACCGACGCGACCTCCCTGGGCCTGGCGGGTGTCGACCATCCGTTGTTGGGCGCGGTGGTGGAGGTGCCGGAGACGGGCGGGGTGCTCTGCACCTCCCGGCTCTCGCTGCGCACCCACCCCTGGCTGGCCGACCACGCCGTCGGCGACGTCGTCCTGCTGCCCGGTACCGGTCTGGTGGAGCTGGCGGTGCGGGCCGGCGACGAGGTCGGCTGCGGCACGCTGGAGGAGCTGGTGATCGAGGCCCCGCTGATCCTGCCCGCGCAGGGCGGCGTCCGGGTCCAGGTCACCGTCGGCGGCCCGGACGAGAGCGGCTCCCGCACGGTGGCCGTCTACTCGACCCGCGAGGAGGCCGTCGGCGAGCCGTGGACCCGCCACGCCACCGGTGTCCTCACCGCCACGGCGAGGGCCGCCGGCTCCCGGTTCGACTTCACCGCCTGGCCGCCGCCCGGCGCGGAGCGGGTGGAGATCGGCCCGGAGGAGTTCTACGCCGGCCTGCTGGAGCACGACTACGTCTACGGGCCGGTGTTCCGCGGCCTGCGGGCGGCCTGGCGGCGCGGCGACGAGGTCTTCGCCGAGATCGCCCTGCCGGAGGACCAGCGGGGCAGCGCCGCCGGGTTCGGCATCCACCCGGCGCTGCTGGACGCCGCCCTGCACGCGAAGGCGTTCCTCAGCACGGGCGACGACCGCACGATGCTGCCGTTCGCCTGGAACGGGCTGGCCCTGCACGCGGCGGGAGCCTCGTCGCTGCGGGTGCGGGTGGCCCAGCCGGCGCCGGACGCCCTGTCGCTGGAGGCGGTCGACGAGTCCGGTGGCGCGGTCCTGACGGCGGACTCGCTGGTGTTCCGTCCGGTGTCCGCCGAGCAGTTGGGCGCGGCGGCGGGCCGCACGGGCGGCGACTCGCTGTTCGGGGTGGACTGGACGGAGGTGCCGCGGGCCGGGAGCGCCGGGTCGCCGTCCTGGGTGCGGCTGTCCACGGCCGAGGAGGTGGCCACGCTCGCGGAGGACGCGCTGTCCGGGGCGGAGGTCCCGGAGACGGCGATCCTGGAGGCGGTCACCGGCGGTGACGCGGACAGCCCGCTGGATGTGACGGACCGGGTGCTGGAGGTCGTCCAGACCTGGCTGGCCGGGGCCGGGCTGGAGGAGACCCGGCTGGTGGTGGTGACCAGGGGCGCGGTGCCCGCCGGCGGCGACGCGACGGTGGCGGACCCGGCCGGCGCCGCCGTCTGGGGCCTGGTCCGCGCGGCGCAGGCGGAGAACCCGGACCGGATCGTCCTGCTGGACACCGACGCCGCCGACCCGGTGGACGTCGAGTCGCTGCTCGGCCCGGTGCTGGCCGTCGGGGAGCCGCAGGTCGCGGTGCGCGGTGCGGCGCTGTACGTGCCGCGCCTGGCCCGGGCGGTTGTCGTGCGGGGTGCGGAGCCGGTGCTGGATCCGGCGGGGACGGCGCTGATCACCGGTGGTACGGGGTCGCTGGGCGCGGTGCTGGCGCGGCACCTGGTCACCGACCACGGCATCCGTCATCTGGTGCTGACCAGCCGACGCGGCCTGGCGGCCGCCGGGGCCGAGGAGTTGGTAGCCGAGCTGTACGAGCTGGGTGCCGAATCGGTCTCGGTGCCGGCCTGCGACGTGACCGACCGGGACGCGGTGGCGGAGCTGCTGGCCGCCGTCCAGCGTGACGGTCGCCGGCTGACCGCCGTGCTGCACGCCGCCGGCCTGTTCGACGCGGGTGTGATCGGGGAGGTCGACCGGGAGCGGCTGGAGCGCGTGTTCGCGGCGAAGGTGACCGCGACGCAGCACCTGGACGAGCTGACCCGCAAGCTGGCACCGGAGTTGGAGGCGTTCGTGGTCTACTCCTCGGTGTCGGCGGTGTTCCTGGGCGCGGGCACGGGTGCCTACGCGGCGGCGAACGCCTACATGGACGGGTTGATGGCCCGGCGCCGGGCGGCCGGTCTGCCGGCGCTGTCGCTGGCCTGGGGCCTGTGGGAGCAGGACTCCGGCATGGCGGCCGACACCGACGACCTGACCCGCAGCCGGCTGAACCGGCGCGGCGGCCTGCTGGGGATGACGCCGGCCGAGGGCATGGCGCTGTTCGACACCGCGCTGCGCGGTGACCGGGCGCTGCTGGTGCCGGCCAAGCTGGACCTGCGGGCCCTGCGCGCCGACGCCGCGGCCGGGCGCGAGGCTCCGCCGCTGCTGCGCGGGCTGGTGCGTGCGAGCCGGCAGCTGGCCCGGGCCGCGGTCTCCGGTGACGAGCGGCGCCGGCTGGCCGAGCAGCTGGCCGGGCTGCCCACGGCGGAGCGGACGACGGTCCTGCTGGACGTCGTCCGTGCCCAGGTGGCCCTCGTCCTCGGGTACAGCGCCTCGCACCACATCGACGTGGACCAGGGGCTCTTCGAGATCGGCTTCGACTCGCTGACCGCGCTCGAACTGCGCAACCGGCTGGGCGAACTGATGGGACGAAAGCTCTCGGCCGGACTTGTTTTCGATCATCCGACGCCGGGGATGATTGTCGCGCACATGCAGGAACGCATGTTCGGCGAGGGCGCGGGGGGCGTCGCGGCCATCTCGCTCTGAGCCGTCACGACCGACCGGCGGCCCCGGTGGCCGCCCACCACCCACCCTGATCCGGCCCCTGTCCGGCCCGGGAACAAGAGAGGAGTTGACGACATGTTCGACGCGGACGCCTACCTCCGGCACATCGGGTGCGACGGGCGGACGGGCGTGGACATCGAGACGCTGCGGACGCTGCACAAGCGGCATCTGATGGCGATCCCGTACAACATCGCCGCCCAGGACTTCACCGACGGCGTCAACCTCGTCGACCTCGACGAGGACGCCGTGTTCGAGACGGCCGTCGCCGAGGGGCGGGGCGGCACCTGCTTCCAGCTGAACCGGCTGTTCTTCCGGCTGCTGGGCGCCCTGGGCTACGACGTCTCCCTGATGGCGGCCAGTACCGCCGAGGGCAGGGAGAACTTCGGCACCGAGGTCGAGCACATGTTCGTCCGGGTGGCACTGGACGGCGCCGAGTGGCTGGTCGACGTGGGCTACCCGGGGCCGTCCTACCTCGAACCACTGCTCGTCACCGACGCGGTGCAGACCCAGTTCGGCTGCCAGTACCGGCTGGTGGACAAGGGCGACGGCGATTTCGCGTTGCAGCGGCGCGGGCGGGTGACCCGCTGGAGCGTCGTCTACACCTTCAAGCTGCTGCCCCGGCGGTGGAGCGACTGGAAGGAGCTGGAGGACCGTGCCCGGGGGAATCCGGCCCCGCCCCCCGAGGGGGACATGCAGGGCGTTCTCTACGGCCGGGCGTTCGAGGACGGCCAGGTCGTCCTGAAGGGCCGGCGGCACCTGACGGTCCGGGACGGACGGGAGCGGGTGCGCACCGTCGTCGACGACGACGAGCACCGCGTGCTCGTCGGCACCATCGTGTCCGGGGACCTCCCCTGACCCGCAGGAACACCATTCGCAGGCGATGTACGACGAATTCACGAAGGGAATCCAATGGCGAAGAACTCGGCCGATGTGGTTGTCATCGGCGGCGGCCCGGCCGGCGCGGTCAGCGCCTTTGTCCTGGCCAAGCAGGGCCATTCCGTGGTGCTCCTGGAGCGCGACGAGTTTCCGCGCTTCCACATAGGCGAGTCCCTGCTGCCCTACATGATGGGCCTTTTCGACCGGATCGGTCTGCGTGAGGCGCTGGAGACCAGGGGATACGTCCCGAAGTTCGGTGGCGAATTCATCGACCCGACGGAGAAGAAGTTCTTCTCCGGCGTCTTCCGCGCGGACTTCAGCAAGCAGGGCGAGGGTCGCTTCGACCGCGCCTTCCAGGTCGAGCGCGCCAGGTTCGACGCGATGCTCGTCGAGGAGGCGGCCAAGGCGGGCGCCGAGGTCCACCTCGGCGCCGGCGTCAAGGAGCTGCTGATGGACGGCGACCGGATGGTCGGCGTCACGTACGAGAAGGACGGCGAGGAGCACGAGGTCCGGGCGTCGTACGTGATCGACGCCAGCGGCCGGGCCGGGCGCATCGCCAACAAGTTCGGGCTCCGCAAGACGCTGGAGAAGCTCCGGATGGTCGGGGTGTTCCGGCACTACGAGGGCCTCGACGAGAAGCACAACCTCGGTGCCGAGGGCGACATCCAGGTCGGCGCGCACAACGACGGCTGGGTCTGGGCGATCCCGATCTCCAAGGAGGTCATCAGCGTCGGCACCGTGATGCCGCGCGACGTGTTCCGCGCGAGCACGCCGGAGGCGGCGTTCGACGAGCACCTCAACCGGGTGCCGCGGATCACCGCGCGGCTGACCGGCACCACGCCCAGCATGGACCTCAAGATCGAGACCGACTACTGCTACCACGCGGACACCGTCACCGGTCCCGGCTGGGTCATGGTCGGCGACGCGGGCTGCTTCGGCGACCCGATGTTCTCCGGCGGGGTGCTCGTCGCGACGGCCACCGCCACCCGCGCCGCCGAGACGATCGACGCGGCGCTGAAGGCCCCGGCCGACGCCGACCGCCTGATCGACGAGTACTCGAACTACTTCAAGACCGGGTACGACACCTACATCCGGCTCATCCACGCCTTCTACGACGGCGAGCTGGTCTCGGTGGCCGCCGACGCGGGGCGGACCACCTCGCGCGACGCGCTGGAGCGCTACCTGATCCGGCTGATCGGCGGCGACTTCTGGAGCGAGCACAACGCGGTCGCGCAGGAGATGCGCCGGCGTCCGGAGTGGGACACCTTCGCGCCGTTCCAGCGGGTGTTCGGCTGCCCGTCCTACCCGCAGCTCGACGAGCACGACCGCAAGGAGCGGGCCGAGGCCCGCATCCTGCGGGTGACCACCGGCCAGTAACGGCCGCAGCGCCCCCCGCACGCCCGGGGTACCGGCGGCCGACCGCCGCCGGGACCCCGGGCGGGACCCCGGGGCGCGCGCACCACCCGGGCACGCGGCCCACCACGGGCGCAGCACCGAGAAGTCGGTGTTCCACGTTCCACAGAACAGGTTGAAGCGGCGTGAGAGAACAAGTTCCGGTGCGCATCGGCGACCGTTCGTACGACGTGCTCATCGGCCCGGGAGTGCGCTCCTCGCTGGCCGAGGTCATCCGCGGCCTCGGCGCCCGCCGGGTGGCGGTGGTGTCGGCGCGGCCCGCGGAGTGGGTGCCCGACACCGGTGTCGAGACCCTGCTGCTGCCCGCCCGGGACGGTGAGCCGGACAAGAACCTCGCCACCGTCGAGGCGCTCTGCGCGGAGTTCGTGCGGTTCGGGCTCACCCGCTCCGACGCCGTGGTCTCCTGCGGCGGCGGGACGACCACCGACGTCGTCGGCCTGGCGGCGGCGCTCTACCACCGCGGGGTGCCCGTCGTGCACCTGCCGACCACGCTGCTGGCGCAGGTGGACGCCAGCGTCGGCGGCAAGACGGCGGTCAACCTGCCGTCCGGCAAGAACCTGGTGGGCGCCTACTGGCAGCCCGCCGCGGTGCTCTGCGACACCGACTACCTGTCCACCCTGCCGCGCCGCGAACTGCTCAACGGGCTCGGCGAGATCGCCCGCTGCCACTTCATCGGCGCCGGGGACCTGCGCCCCCTCGCGCTGGCCGACCGGATCGCCGCCAGCGTCACCCTCAAGGCCGGCATCGTCTCGGCCGACGAGCGCGACACCGGCCTGCGGCACCTGCTCAACTACGGCCACACCCTGGGCCACGCCCTGGAGGTGGCCACCGACTTCGCGCTGCGCCACGGCGAGGCGGTCGCCATCGGCACGGTCTTCGCGGGCCTGCTCGCGGGCGTCCTGGACCGGATCGACCCGGCCCGGGTGGACGAGCACCGGGAGGTCGTCGCCTCCTACGGCCTGCCCGGCGCACTGCCCGAGGGCGTCGAGCCGGCCGAACTGGTCCGCCTGATGCGGCGGGACAAGAAGGCCCTCAGCGGGCTCGCCTTCGTCCTGGACGGCCCCGCGGGGGCGGAACTGGTCCACGACGTGCCCGAGCGGGCCGTCGCACAGGCGCTGGCGCGGATGCCGAGGCAACCGCTCGCCCGGCTCGTCGGGCACGGCGCCGACGGGCCCGCAGGGACGGGAGCGGCGGTGGCATGAGGTACTCACCACGGCGGCCGCCCGCCGAGCGGGCGCCGGAGCGGACCGGGAGCCCGGTGGAGCGGCTGCTCGCCGACCGCCTCGCCGCCGCACTGGCCAGACCCGCGGCGCAGCAGCCCCGCTGGCCGGACCGGGCCCGGGCGCGGGAGGTGGTCGGCCGGCTGCGCGACGCCGCCCCGATCGTGGCGCCCGCCGAGACCGCGCGGCTGTCCGAGCGGCTCGCGGCCGTCGCCCGGGGCGAGGCCTTCCTGCTCCAGAGCGGGGACTGCGCGGAGACCTTCGCCGACAACACCGAGTCGCACCTGCGCGCCAACCTGGGCCTGCTGAAGCGGATGGCGCTGGTGTTCACCCACGCCACCGGCCTGCCGGTGGTTCCGGTCGCCCGGGCCGCCGGACAGTACGCCAAACCGCGCTCCCAGCAGGTCGACGCGCAGGGCCTGCCGGTCTACCGCGGTGACATCGTCAACGGCGTCGAGCCCACCCTCGCCGCCCGCACCCCGGACCCGGAGCGGATGCTGCTGGCCCACGCCGACGCCGCCCGGACGATGGCCGTCGCGCGCCGGCTCTGCCGGGAGGACCTGGGCGACCCGCACGCCCTGCACGCCGAGAACCTCCGCTTCGTCCGCAGCTCGCCCGCCGGCCGCCGCCACGCGCCGGCGGTCGAGGAGATCGGCCGCGGCCTGCGCCTCCTGGACGGGCTCGGGGCCCGCGGGCGGACGGCGCGGCAGAGCGAGATCTACGTCAGTCACGAGGCTCTGCTGCTGGACTACGAGAGCGCCCTGCTCCGGGTGGCGGACGACGGGCCCGAGCCGCTGCTCTCCAGCGGGCTGGCGCACTTCCTCTGGATCGGGGAGCGCACCCGCGGCCCGGAGGACGCGCACATCGCCTTCGCGGAGCTGCTGGCCAATCCGATCGGGCTGAAGATCGGCCCGGGCACCACCCCCGAGCAGGCGGTCGAGTACGTGCGCCGGCTCGACCCGCACGGGACCCCCGGACGGCTGACGCTGATCAGCCGGATGGGGCACGCCCGGGTGCGCGAGGTGCTCCCGCCGATCGTCGAGAAGGTCACCGCCTCCGGCCACCAGGTGGTCTGGCAGTGCGACCCGATGCACGGCAACTCCCGCACCGCGGACAACGGGTACAAGACCCGTCACTTCGACCACGTCGTCGAGGAGATCGCCGGCTTCCTCGACGTCCACCGGCGGCTCGGCACCCACCCCGGGGGCCTCCACCTGGAGGCGACCGGCGAGGACGTCACCGAGTGCCTCGGCGGTGCCCGGGGGATCACCGAGCACGACCTGCCCGGCCGCTACCGGACCGCCTGCGACCCCCGCCTGAACGCCGAGCAGTCGATGGAACTCGCCTTCACCGTCGCCGGGCTCCTCGCCGGACGGTTCGCCGAGCAGTGCGCGCCGGGCACCGAACCCCGCCCCGAGAGGCCACGATGACCGACACTCCGCGGGCCGCCGCCCCACAGGGCACGCCCATCAGCGGTGCCACCCGCCTGTACGCCGTGCTCGGCGACCCGGTCGCCCAGGTCCAGTCGCCCGGGCTGCTGAACCCGCTGTTCGCCCGGCTGGGCATCGACGCGGTGCTCGTCCCCGTGCACGCCCGGCCGGGCGACCTGGCGACGGTGGTCCGCGGGCTGCAGCACATCGGCAACCTCGACGGCCTGTTCGTCACCGTGCCGCACAAGGCGGCCGCCGCCGGGCTCGCCGACCGGCGCAGCCGCACCGTGGAGATCACCGGCACCGCCAACGTCCTGCGGCGCGAGCCGGACGGCGGCTGGCTCGCGGAGAACTTCGACGGCTCCGGCTTCGTGGCGGGCCTGGCGCGGGCCGGCCACGAAGTCCGCGGCCGCAGGGTCGCGCTGGCCGGCGCCGGCGGGGCGGGCAGCGCCATCGCGGCCGCCCTGCTCGCGGCCGGCGCGCAGCGGCTCGCCGTCACCGACCCGGACGGGCCGCGGCTGGCCGCGCTCGTCGCACGGCTGGCCGAGCACTGGCCCGGCCGGGTCCGCGCCGCGGCCGAACCGCCCCTGCGCGACAGCGACATCGCGGTGAACGCCAGCCCGCTGGGCCTGCGCCCGGGCGACCCACTGCCGTTCCGGCCGGACGCCCTCGCCCCCGGCGGCGTGGTGGCGGACATCATCATGAAGCCGAGCGAGACGCCGCTCCTGCGGCAGGCGGCCGCCCTGGGGCTCGACGTCCACCACGGAATCCACATGCTGAACGGTCAAGTGGACGAGTACCGCGCATTCTTCGGGCTGCGCTGACCGTCGATCAGCAGGTCGGGACCGACGACTACCAGAACGAGGGATGCGGGGCGCCGAGGGTGGCGCCTACTGTGAGGCCGCAATACCTTGCGTGAAATCCCAGGGGCCATTGTTCCGCTGTTCCGTCGGCCACGCGCCCCGCCCGCTTAATCCCGCCAGGCAGTCCAAAAGCGGAGACCAGTTCGTAGCGGAGATTTGGAGAGACATGAACGCGCGACCGGCACCGGAATTCCCCTCCTGGCCGCAGTACGACGACGACGAGCGGAGCGGCCTGATACGCGCTCTGGAGCAGGGCCAGTGGTGGCGCATGGGCGGGGACGAGGTGAACTCCTTCGAGCGCGAGTTCGCCGGGTACCACGGCGCGCCGCACGCCCTGGCGGTCACCAACGGCACGCACGCCCTGGAGCTGGCGCTGCAGTGTCTGGGCGCCGGTCCGGGCACCGAGGTCATCGTGCCGGCCTTCACCTTCATCTCCTCCTCCCAGGCCGCCCAGCGGCTCGGCGCGGTCGCCGTCCCCGTCGACGTCGACCCCGGGACGTACAACATCGACGTCGCGGCGACGGCCGCCGCCGTCACCCCGCGCACCCGGGTGATCATGCCCGTGCACATGGCCGGGCTGATCGCCGACATGGACGCCCTGGGCAAGCTCTCCGAGGACACTGGTGTGCCGCTGCTCCAGGATGCCGCGCACGCGCACGGCGCGCGCTGGCAGGGCAAGCGGGTCGGCGAGCTCGGCTCGGTGGCCGCCTTCAGCTTCCAGAACGGCAAGCTGATGACCGCCGGCGAGGGCGGCGCCCTGCTGTTCCCCGAATCGGAGCTGTACGAGGCCGCGTTCCTGCGCCACAGCTGCGGCCGCCCGCGCACCGACCGCCGGTACTTCCACCAGATCGCCGGCACCAACATGCGGCTCAACGAGTTCTCGGCGTCCGTGCTCCGCGCCCAGCTGCGCCGCCTCGACGCCCAGACGGAGCTGCGCGAGCAGCGCTGGACCCTGCTGTCCGGCCTGCTCGGCGCGATCGACGGCGTCGTCCCCCAGGGCAGCGACCCGCGGGCCGACCGCAACTCGCACTACATGGCGATGTTCCGCATCCCCGGCATCACCGAGGAGGGCCGCAACGAGCTCGTGGACCGCCTGGTCGAGGCCGGCCTGCCGGCCTTCGCCGCGTTCCGCGCGATCTACCGCACCGACGCGTTCTGGGAGACCGCCGCCCCCGACGAGACCCCGGAGGCGGTCGCCGAGCGCTGCCCCAACACCGAGGCCATCAGCCGGGACTGCGTCTGGCTGCACCACCGGGTCCTGCTCGCCTCCGAGGAGGCCCTGCACGCCACGGCCGCGATCATCGCCGACGCAGTGGCAGCCCTGTGAGGCTTCGCGCCGCCGTCGTCGGACTCGGCTGGGCCGGCCGGGAGCTCTGGCTCCCGCGGCTCGGGACGCACGAGGACTTCGACGTGGTCGCCGTCGTCGACCCCGACCCGGCGTTGCGGGCGGCGGTCGGCGGGGCGACGGGCATTCCCGCCCACGCGGCGGTGGACGCCCTCGACACCCGCGACGTAGACGTCGTCGTCGTCGCGGTGCCCAACCACCTGCACGCCGAGGTGGCCGCGGCCCTGCTGCGGCGCGGTCTCTCCGTCTTCCTGGAGAAGCCGGTCTGCCTGACCACCGCCGAGGCCGACACCCTGGCGCAGGCCGAGCGCGGCGGCGGCATGCTGCTGGCCGGCAGCGCCGCCCGCCACCGCGCCGACGTCCGGGAACTGGCCCGGCTCGTCCCCGACCTGGGGCGGGTGCGCCACGTCGACCTGGCCTGGGTGCGCTCGCGCGGCGTGCCGAAGGCCGGCGGCTGGTTCACCCAGCGCAGCAAGTCCGGCGGCGGCGTGCTGGTCGACCTCGGCTGGCACCTGCTGGACGCCCTGGCCTCCCTGATCGGCCCGGCGGAGTTCGCCCAGGTGGTCGGCGCGACCTCCGACGACTTCGTCAACGTCGGTGCGTGGTCCGCCGCCTGGCGCCAGGACCGGCCCGCCGACGCGCTCGCGGGCGACGTCGAGGACACCGCCCGCGGCTTCCTGGTCCGCGAGGACGGCATCTCCGTTTCACTGCGGGCCAGTTGGGCCTCGCACGAGGCCCTGGACGTCTCGCGGATCCTGGTCGAGGGCAGTGGCGGCAGCGCGGAGCTGAGCTGCACGTTCGGCTTCAGCCCCAACCGGCAGCCCGAGCCGGTCCTGACCCTGACGCAGGAGGGCGCCACCCGTCGGATCCCCGTGCCCGCCGAGCCGATCGGGGCCGAGTACCGGCGCCAACTGGACGGCCTCGGGGCGCTGCTGGCCGACCCCGCCAACCGCGGCCGGGCCATCGCGCAGGCGCGCGGCACCGTCCAGCTCATCGAGAGTTTCTACGAGTCGGCCCGCGTTGCCGGCCGGGCGCGATCCGCCCGGCCCGCAGCCGCCCACGAGGAGGTGAGGACCTCATGACCGCACCATCGGCACCCGGGTCCGCCACGACCACGGACCTTGCAGCACACCCCCGGCAGGCGGTCGTCTTCGACCTGGACGGGGTCATCGTCGACAGCTTCGCGGTGATGGGCCAGGCCTTCGCCATCGCCTACGCCGAGGTCGTCGGGGACGGCCCGGCGCCGTTCGAGGAGTACCAGCGCCACCAGGGCCGCTACTTCCCCGACATCATGCGGATCATGGGCCTGCCGCTGGAGATGGAGGCGCCCTTCGTCCGCGAGAGCTACCGGCTCGCGCACCAGGTGCAGGTCTTCGACGGCGTCGTCGAACTGCTCCAGGAACTGCGCGACCGGGGGCTGCGGATGGCGATCGCCACCGGCAAGGCCGGCGACCGGGCCCGCTCCCTGCTCGACGGCCTGGGCCTGCTCCCGTACTTCGCCCACGTGATCGGCTCCGACGAGGTGGCCCGGCCCAAGCCCGCCCCCGACATCGTGCTGCGCGCGCTGGAACTGCTGGACGTGCCCGCCGAGCGGGCCATCATGATCGGTGACGCGCCGACCGACCTGGCCAGCGCCCGCGGCGCCGGCGTCGCCTCCGCCGCCGCCCTCTGGGCCGGCCCGGACGAGGCGGAGCTGCTCGCGGCCGGCCCCGACGTGGTGCTGCGCCGCCCGGCCGAGCTCCTCGCCCTCTGCCCGGCCCTCACCGGGCGCTGACCCGACCGCACCGGAGGCGGCACACGATGCGGACCCGCGACAGCGCACCGGAGCGCGGCACCGACCGGGCCGGTGAGGGGCGCGCCGACGGCGGGCCCCGCTACCTCGGCATCGACGTCGGCGGCACCAAGGTCGCCCTCCGGGCGGAGTCGGCGACGGGCCCGGCCGAGGAGACCGCCTTCGCCTGGGGCGCGGGCCGCGGCGCCGAGCACGACCTGGCCCGACTCGCCGCGAGCGTGGGCACGCTGACGGCCCGGACGGGCGAGCCGTTCCGGGCCGTCGGCGTCGCGATGCCCGCCACCGTCGGCCCGGACGAGCGCGTCACCGCCTGGCCCAGCCGGCCGGAGTGGACCGGTCTGCCACTGGGCCCGGCCCTGCGCGCGCTCTTCCCCGGGGCGGCCGTCGCCTGGGCGGACGACGGCGACCTGGCGGCCCTCGCCGAGGCCGAGGCGGCGGGCTGCGAGGACCTGCTCTACCTGGGTGTCGGCACCGGCATCGGCGGCGGCCTCGTCCTGGGCGGCCGGCTCTGCCCGGGACCGGACCGCGGCTCCTTCGAACTCGGCCACCTGGTCGTCGAACTGGACGGCCCGGTCTGTGTCTGCGGCCGCCGGGGGTGCCTGCAGGCGACCGCCTCCGGACCGGCCACCCTCGCGCGCGCCGCGCACCTGCGCGGCGCGCCCGTCGACTTCGACGACCTGCGGGCGGGGCTGCGCGACCGGCAGGCGTGGGCCGTCACGGCGCTCGACCGGACCGGCCGCGCCCTGGCCGTCGCCGCCGTGGGCGTCGCCGAGCTGCTCCACCCCCGGCTCGCCGTGCTCGGCGGCGGCTTCGCGGCCGGCGTCCCCGAACTCGTCGACCGGGTGGCCGAGCACCTCGCCGCGCTGGCCCGGCCCGGCCTGCCCCGGCTGCCGGTCGCCCCGGCCCGGCTGGGCGGCCTCTCCTCGCTGCGCGGTGCCGTCCTGCTCGCCCGCCGGCAGTAGGGCCGCTCCGGCGGCGTGGTGGCGACCTGCAGTGACGACCCGTCCGGACCGCTCGGTCCGGACGGGCCGCCGTCACGTCAACTCCGGTGGCCCGCCGCACCCGCCGGCACGGGGGCCGTCAGCCGGGCCCGCAGGTCGTCCACCAGCGCGGCCGCACCCTCCGGGCCTTCGGCCGCGCCGAACACGTGGTAGTCCGGGCGCACCATCAGCGCGCTCGCCCCGTACCGCGCCAGGTACGCCCCGTACACGCCGTCCACGTCCACCACCTCGACCACCCCCGGGTCCGCCGCCGCGTCGCTCCCGGCACCGCCCTGTCCACCCGGCAGCAGCCGCACCACGAACGCCTCCAGGCCGGCCAGGAAGGAGAGCCGCTCCGCACCGAGCCCGGCGTCCGCCCCGGCCGCGAGCAGCAGCACGAAACCGCGCCCGACGACCTCGTCGAACGGGCCGCTGCCGCCGGGGCCGTCCACCGTCCCCTGCGGCACGACCTCGCCGGCCGGCCGGGCCGGCTCCTCCGCGCCCCCGCGGTACAGCAGGCCCTCGGTGAGGGGCTTGGCGGGCTCGGGCCGGGTCGGCCCCCGGCCGCGCCGGTTGGCCAGCACCGTGGCGTCCCGCTCGGCGGCGGCCGCCGGGTCCGTCACGCAGATCACCCGGCCCAGCTGGACCGAGGCCAGGATCGACTCCTGGACCTGCGCCCGTCGCTCCTCGGTGTACGTGTCCAGCACCGCCTCCTCGGCGAGGCCGCTCATGACGAGGTCCAGCTTCCAGGACAGGTTGACCACGTCCCGGATGCCCGAGCACATGCCCTGCCCGGCGAACGGCGGCATCAGGTGCGCCGCGTCACCGGCCAGCAGCACCCGACCCACCCGCCACCGCTCGGCCCACCTGGCCTGGAACATGTACGTGGTGCTGCGCAGCAGGGTGGCGGTGTCGGGCGTGACCCCGAACGGGGCCAGCAGCCGCCACGCCGTCTCCTCGCGGTTCAGCTCGGCGGCCCGCTCGCCCGGCAGCCGCATGAACTCCCAGCGCCGGTGCCCGGGGCCGCTGCCGACCAGGGTGGTGGGCCTGGCCGGGTCGCAGATCTGCACGTTGGTCGGCACGAAGGCCTGCGGTTCCCGCAGTTCGACGTCGCACAGCAGCCACTCGTAGGAGAATCCGAGGTCGGTCACGGGGACGTCGAGGTGCTCCCGGACGAAGCTGTTGGCGCCGTCGCAGCCCACCACCCAGCGGGCCGAGAGCGTCTGCACCGCGCCGTCCTCGTCCTCGGCCGTCACCACCACCCGGTCGCCCCGGTCGGCGATGCCGACGGCCTGCCGGCCGCGCAGCACGGTGACCCCGGGCAGCAGCCCGGCCCGGGCGGCGAGCAACTCCTCCAGGGCGGGCTGGTGCATGGTGTTGGCATCCGGCCACCCGTAGGGGCCCTGCGGCCTGAACTCGATGTCCAGCAGGGTCTCGCCGCTCGCCGTCCGCCACTGGTAGCCGGAGGCCGGCTCGGTGATCCGCCCCAGGTCCGGGCCGATCCCGCAGGCGGCGAGCAGCCGGGCGGTCTCCCCGTCGAAGCTGGTCGCCCGGGGCAGCGTGTACGGGCGCCGCCGGCGCTCCAGCACGGTCACCCGCCGGCCGCGCTGGGCGAGCAGGACCGCCAGCGCGGCCCCGATCGGTCCGTTGCCGACGACGACCACGTCCGCGTCCGTCGGGCCGGTCGAGGGCTCGTGCGGTGACACCTTGGGCATAGGGACCCCTCATCGCAGGGAGGCGGCGGACCGGTGCGGACCGGTGCACGGCGGATGGGCACGGCGGTGGGACCACGGCGGAGAAGCGGGGGAGGTGCTCGGCTCGGACGCCGCGGCGGCTGTGCGCGGCAACGGGGCGCGACAGCCCTGGCAGGAACATCGGAAGACTACTATCGCGACCCGCCGAAAGCGTCAACGTCCGGCCCGGGCTATCAGGTCGGGGGATACCACGACGGGCCCGGACGGGCCTATTCTGCCGAGGTCCCGAACAATCCGAGGACCCGTGCGGAGTCCGCCACCATCGCCGATCGGCCTGTGCTGGGGAACGTGCCACGGACCGTTGCCCGAAGGGAACTTTCGGCATGGCTCAAGCGACGGCCCATTACGAGAAGTGGGTCAGTGTCTTCCACCCGGTGCCGAACAGCGCCGTGCGGCTCGTCTGTCTGCCCTACGCCGGCGGGTCGGCGAGCTTCTTCTTCCCGGTGTCGCGGGCGCTCGCCCCGAAGGGGATCGAGGTGCTGGCCGTCCAGTACCCGGGCCGCCAGACCCGGCACCAGGAGCCGGGCATCGACAACATCCCCGACTTCGCGGACCAGATCTTCGCGGCGCTGCGGCACCTGGACGACAAGCCGCTGGCCCTGTTCGGCCACAGCATGGGCGCGGTGCTCGCCTACGAGGTGGCGCTGCGCATGCGCCGGGCCGGACTGCCCGCGCCGGTACGGCTGTTCGCCTCCGGCCGGCGCGCGCCGTCCCGCTACCGCGACGAGCGGGTGCACACCGGGTCGGACGCGGAGGTCGTGGCCGAGCTCAAGGCGCTGAGCGGCACCAGCCAGGTCATGCTGGCCGACCCGGAGGTCCTGGCGATGATCCTGCCGGCGATCCGCAGCGACTACACCGCCGTCGAGCGCTACCGGCACGACCCCGACCAGGGGCTGGACTGCCCGGTGACGGTCCTCACCGGTGACGCCGACCCCCGGGTGTCGATCGACGAGGCGCGTGCCTGGGAGGAGCACACCACCGGGGCGTCCGAGTTGGAGGTCCTCCAGGGCGGCCACTTCTTCCTCGCCGACCGGAGCGCCCAGGTGATCGAACTCGTGGCCCGGCGACTGACCGGGCAGGGCGTCCCCACCAACCGTTGAACCACCTCCCGGAATAGGTCGACATGCTCATCGCCGCACCCGTGCCGACGATCGGCCAGCATTCGCTCCTGGTGTTCCTCCTCCAAATAGCCGCGCTGCTGCTGCTGGCGCTCCTCCTCGGACGGCTGGCCCAGCGCTTCAACCTGCCCGCCGTCGCCGGCGAGCTGTGCGCGGGGGTGATCCTCGGGCCCTCCATCCTCGAACCGCTGCTGCCCGGCTTCTCCGACTGGCTGCTGCCGCAGAAGCCGGACCAGATGCACCTGTTGGACGCGGCCGGGCAGCTCGGTGTGCTGCTGCTGGTCGGCGTCACCGGCGCGGAGCTGAAGTTCGGCCTGGTGCGGCGGCGCGGTCTCACCGCCGCCCGGGTCAGCATCGCCGGTCTGCTGCTGCCGCTGGGCCTCGGGATCGGCACCGGCTACCTGCTGCCGCGCTCGTTCCTGCCGAGCGGCGCGAACCCGGCGGTCTTCGCGCTCTTCCTCGGCGTGGCGATGTGCGTCACCGCGATCCCGGTGATCGCCAAGACCCTGCTGGACATGAAGCTCCTGCACCGGGACATCGGCCAGCTCATCCTGGCCGCGGGCGTGGTCGACGACGTGGTGGGCTGGTTCCTGCTGTCCGTCGTCTCGGCGATGGCCACCGCCGGGCTGACCGCCGGTGTCGTCACCACCGCGATCCTGTACCCGATCGGGGTGGTGGTCTTCGCCTTCCTGATCGGCCGTCCGCTGGTCGGCATGGCGCTGCGGGCGGCCGGGCGCTCGGAGAGCCCGGCGCCGACGATCGCCACCGCCGTGGTGATGGTGCTGTTCAGCGCGGCGGCGACGCAGGCGATGCACCTGGAGGCGATCTTCGGCGCCTTCGTCTGCGGGGTCCTGATCGGCACCAGCGGCCAGCTGGACACGGAGAAGCTGGCCCCGCTGCGGACCACGGTGCTGGCCTTCCTGGCCCCGCTCTTCTTCGCCACCGCCGGCCTGCGGATGGACCTCACCGCGCTGGGCCGCCCGGTCGTCCTGGGCGCCGCGGTCGCGGTGCTCGCCGTGGCGGTCTTCGGCAAGTTCGCGGGGGCCTTCATCGGGGCCAGGCTCAGCCGGCTCAACCGCTGGGAGGCACTGGCGCTCGGTGCCGGCATGAACTCCCGCGGCGTCGTCGAGGTGATCGTGGCGATGACCGGCCTGCGGCTCGGCGTCCTGAACACCGAGACGTACACCATCATCGTCCTCGTCGCGATCGTGACCTCGCTGATGGCGCCGCCCATCCTCCGGTACGCGATGACCCGTGCCGAGGAGGTCGCCGAGGCCGAACTCGTCCTGGGCGACAAGCACGCCGGCCCGGCGCGGACCGCCGGCCGGGCGGGGACCACCGATCCTGCACGGACCACCGATCCGGCGCCGACCCCCGGCCGGGCACCCGGTGGGATCCGCGTCTCCGACCAGCGAGGTGACTCATGAGCACGATGCTTCTCCTGAACGGCCCCAACCTCGGCATCCTCGGCCAGCGCGAGCCGGAGATCTACGGCACCGACACATTGGCCGACATCGAGAAGGCCGTCGCCGAGGAGGTGAGCGGCCGGGGCTGGGAGGTCCGCTCCATCCAGCACGACTCGGAGGGCGACCTCGTGCGCGCCATCCACGAGCACCGCCTCAGCAGCGTCGGCGCCGTCGTCAACCCCGGCGCCCTGATGATCGCCGGGTGGAGCCTGCGCGACGCGCTGGCCAGCTATCCGCGGCCCTGGGTCGAGGTGCACCTGAGCAACGTGTGGGCGCGCGAGCAGTTCCGGCACGAGTCGGTGATCGCCCCGCTGGCCGGCGGCGTGGTGGTCGGCCTAGGCGCCTTCGGCTACCGCCTGGCGGCCCAGGCCCTGATGCACCTGACCGCCGCCGACCGCTGACGCGGCGTCCCGGCCTGTTCGGTTGTTCGACCCATCCGGCCCGTTCGGACCGTGCGTTGAGAGGAAGATCCGGCCCATGAGGCTCAAGCTCCACGAAGTCGGCGACGGCGACAAGGTCGCGCTGCTCGTCCACAGCATCATCTCGTCGGCGGACACCTGGAGCCGGGTGGCGCCCCGGCTGGCCGACCGCGGCTACCGGGTGATCATGCCCGACCTGCGCGGCCACGGCGACAGCCCGCACGCCGAGGAGTACACGCCGGAGCTGCTCGCCGCCGACCTGGTGGAGTCGCTGCCGGCCGGTGCCGACCTCGTGATCGGCCACTCGTTCGGTGCGTCGGTGCTGTCGCTGGCGGTGGAGGGGCTGCGCCCGGCCAAGGTGGTCTACAGCGACCCGGCCTGGCGGTTCAGCGAGAAGTCGGTGGCCGAGATCCGGGAGTTCGCCCAGTTCACCAAGGTGGCGACCGCCGACGCGATCCGCCCGATGTTCCCCCGCTGGGCGCCCGAGGACCTCGACGCCGAGCTCGCCGGGTACGCGCGGTGGGACGTCCGGGCCGTCGACTGGCTGGAGAGCACCCACGACTACGTCCCCGCCCGGCCGATCGTGCCGTCGCTGGTCCAGGGCGCCGGCGACCACCACCTCGTCCCGGACGAGCTGGCCGCGAGCCTGCGCGCGAGCGGCTTCGAGGTGCGGTACGTGCCGGACACCGGCCACTGCATCCACCGGGACGACCTGGACGGCTTCCTGACGTCCCTCGACGGCTGGATCTGACCGTATGGACAACGGAAATTGACGGTCATTCAGGCCGTTCGGGCGGCGACACGACGAGGCCGCCGCCCGACCGGCCGAGTGGTGATCGGCCTGCGTGGTAGTGTCGCCGCGTGAGCTCTGGCCACCTTGATCACACAAGCGAAGACACGTCCCCGACCGACGGAGAACCGCAGGTCGTGCACGGCTCGTTCGCCTTGCAGGTCGGCTTCTCGGCGTCGCCGGAGCAGGTCTTCGCGGCGTTCGCCGACCCCGGGCTGCGCACCCGCTGGTTCCGCCTCCCCGGTTCCTCGAAGAACGCCACCCACGCGCTGGACTTCCGGGTCGGCGGCAGCGAGGTGGCGGCCAACCTGTTCGTCTCCGGGGACATCGAGGAGCGGCTGGAGTACCGGTCCCGGTTCCACGACATCGTGCCCGACCGGCGCATCGTCTACGTCTACGAGGCCCATGTGGACGGCCTGCGCCGCTGGGTCTCCCTGGTGACGGTCGAACTCGCCGCCGAGGGCGCCGGATCCCGGCTCGACTGGACGGAGCAGTACGCGTACCTGGTGTTGAGCGGTGACGGCGGCCAGGACACCGCCCACCTCCGGGGCGGCACCCGGCTGCTGCTCAACGGCCTGTCCGCCGTCGTCGAGCCGGAGCGCTACCGCGGGCTGGCGAAGATCCGCCCCGGCGGCGCCTGACCGTTCGTCATTCCTCCTCGGGGGATGGCACCTTGTGGACGGCGGTGTCCGCCGGTCGCACCGGTCGGCCGTCGGCGGCCAGGACGGCCAGGTCGCGCAGCGGCCGGTCGTCGCGCCGGTCGAGCAGCTCGGAGTGCGGCTCGCCCGGGTCGAAGAAGTGCCGCTCGCCCCACTGCCGCAGCGCCACGACCACCGGGAAGAGGTCCTCGCCCTTCGGTGTGAGCGCGTACGCCTGGTAGGCGCTGCCGTCGGAGGCGGGCTCGACGGCGAGGATCCCGGCGTCGACCAGCGCGCGCAGGCGGGCACTGAGGATGTTCTTGGCGACGCCGAGGCTGCGCTGGAACTCGCCGAACCGGCGGCTGCCGTCGAAGGCGTCGCGGACGATCAGCAGTGACCACCAGTCGCCGATCGCGTCCACCGAGCGCGCGACGGGGCACGGGCTCTCGTCGAACCTGGTCCGCTTCACCATCTCCGGCCTCCTGTTCGACCCCTTGACGCCGACTGCCGCCGCAGCCGGTTGCAACATGCTACCGCTGCGGGCTACCGTGCCGCCATGTCGGTAGCATCATGCAACCAGAATCCGTCGCGGGTCCTGACCCGCCCCCTCACGCTGCTGTTCGCCCTCGCCTGCGGGGCCGCCGTGGCCAACGTGTACGCCGCCCAGCCCCTGCTGGTCGCCATCGCCGACGAACTCGCCATCGGCCGGGCCGCCGTCGGCGCGGTGGTGACGTGCACGCAGATCGGCTACGGGCTGGGCCTGATCCTGCTGGTGCCGCTCGGCGACCTGCTGGAGCGGCGCCGCCTGGTCACCGGGCAGGCCCTGCTGCTCGCGCTCGCACTCGCCGCGGTCGCCACGGCGGGCAGTGCGGCCGCCCTGCTGGCCGGGCTCATGGCGGTGGGGCTGCTCGCGGTGCTCACCCAGTCCCTGGTCGCGTTCGCCGCGGTGCTCGCCCCGGACGGCGAACGCGGGCGGGTGGTCGGCACGGTGACCGGCGGCGTCGTCCTCGGCATCCTGCTGGCCCGGACCATCGCCGGTACGCTGGCCGGCCTCGCCGGGTGGCGCGCCGTGTACGCGCTGTCCGCCGTGCTCACCCTGCTGATCGCCGCGGCACTGCGCCGAGCCCTGCCCCGCACCGTCCCTCGGCCAGGGGCGCTCGGCTACCGACAGGCGCTCCGCTCGCTCGCCCGACTGCCCTTGCGTGAACCCGTCTTCCGGCAGCGGGGATTGATCACCCTGCTGGTGTTCGCGGCTTTCAGCACCCTGTGGAGCTGCGTCGCGCTCCCGCTGAGCGAGGCGCCGCTGTCGCTCTCGCCCGCCGCCATCGGCGCCTTCGGCCTGGCCGGCGCGGCCGGCGCACTGGCCGCGGCACCGGCCGGCCGGCTGCACGACCGCGGGCTCGGCCGGTGGGCGGTCGGCGCCGGCCTCGCCCTGCTGGCACTCTCCTGGTTGCCGCTCGCACTCACCCGGCAGTCGCTCTGGGCCCTCGCGCTCGGCGCGATCCTGCTGGACTTCGCCGTCCAGGCCGTCCACGTCACCAACCAGACCACGGTGCTGGCCCTGGATCCGACCGCCGGCGGCCGGCTGATCGGCGGCTACATGGTGTTCTACTCGATCGGCAGCGCCCTCGGCGCGATCACCTCCACGGCGGTGTACGCGGCGGCCGGCTGGCTCGCCGTCTGCCTGCTCGGCGCGACCTTCAGCCTGCTGGCCCTCCTCGCCTGGTCGCGCACCCTGCGCCCGGCCCGGCTGGGGTAGCCCTGGGGCGAACCGCGAGAACCGGTCGCCGCCCGACGGTGCGGGGGCGACCGGCGCTGGCCAATGTGGGGCGTCAACGGGCGCTGTCAGTCGTATTATTGACGAACCATCAGATTCTTCGCATGCCTGCGACGGGCCCGGTGGCCGCCTCGATGTCCCCCTGGGCGGGGGCGGGCACCGCCACCGCGACGGCGGCCCTTCGCCGGTGGGCGAGGGTGAGCAGGAGGCCGCCCGCCACGGCGCCGGCGAGGAGGACGGCCGCGCCCACCGAGGCGGCGCGGCCGACGGCGTCGGTGAAGGCCTGGGCCACGTCCTGCGGCCGGGGGCGGCCGAGGGTGGCGAGTCGCTCCTCGAAGCGGCTGGTCATCAGCGTGCCGAGGATGCTGGTGCCGAGCACCGCGCCCACCTGGCGGGCGGCGTTGACCGTGCCGGCCGCCGCGCCCTCCTTGCCGGGGGGCACGTGGCCGACCGCCAGTGCGGTCGAGGGCGCGTTGGCCAGGCCGCAGCCGAAGCCGAACACCATCAGCGCCAGGGCGTAGCCGCCGAAGCCGTCGCCCGGTCCGACGGTGGCGAACAGGGCGGCGCCCGCGGCCGCCAGCAGCAGTCCGGTGACGATCAGCCGGGCCGCTCCGAAGCGCGGCCCGAGTACTCCGGCGGCCACCGAGGCGAGGATGAACGTGCCGAACTCCGCGAGGAGTTGGACACCCACCTGGAGTGCGGTCAGCCCGCGCACCTGCTGCAGCCAGAGCACCTGGAGGAGTGAGAGGCCGACGAAGCCGAACAGGACGGTGCCGGCCAGCAGCAGCGCGGCGCTGTACGAGGGGTCGCGCATCAGTCGCAGGTCGAGCAGCGGGTGGGCGCGGCGCAGCTCGACCGCGGCGAAGGCGGTGAGCAGGACGGTCGCGCCGATCGCGGCGGCCAGCGGGGCGCCGCCGAGGTAGCTGTGGTGGCCGCCGTCGATCAGCCAGTAGATCAGCAGGGCGAGCCCGGTGGTGGCGAGGAGCTGGCCGGGCCAGTCCAGCCGGACGCCCTCGGCGCGGGATTCGGGGACGCCGAACAGGGCGGCGGCGACGGCGACCGCGGCGATCACCGGGCCGAGCCAGAACGCGGTGTGCCAGGTCGACCAGCGCAGCGCCAGCCCGGCCGTGATCGGCCCGAGGGCGAGGCCGAGGCCGGAGGCGGCGGCCCAGGCGGAGATCGCACCGGCCCGCCGGCGAGGGTCCGGGAAGGCGCCGGTGACCAGGGCGAGCGAGCTGGGGGTGATCAGCGCGCCGCCGAGGCCGGCGACCGCCTGCCCGGCCAGGACGCCGGCGAGGCTGTCGGCGAACACCAGGACCACCCCGCCGGCGGCCATCGCGAGCGCGCCCAGCAGGAAGATCCGCCGCCGCCCCCAGCGGTCGGCGAAGGCACCGGCGCCGAGCACGACGGACGCCACCACCAGGGTGTACACGCTCGGGATCCAGACCAGGTCGGCGGAGTCGAGGCCGAGGTCGGTGCGGACGGCGCCGAGGGTGCCGATGGTCTGGGTGGTCTGGACGAAGACGGTGAACAGGCCGAGGCAGGCGGCCAGCAGGACGGTCCCGCTGCGGTCAGTGCGCGGCATCGGGCACCTCCGGGGTGCGGGTCGCCGTGGGGCGGGGGGCGGTCACGAGGGCTCCAGGGTGCTGGCGGGCCAGTGGGTTTGACATCGCGACTCACCCTAGCGTCGGTGCGTTTGATTATCCAACTTTACTGGTCGGTGGGCACGGAAAGGCGGCGGGTCGCCTCGATGGACCGAGGCGCCCCGCCACCGTGGGGGAGTCGTCGGGTCAGCTGGAGGTGCCGCCCGAGGGAGTGACGCAGGGCGGGAGGGTCGAGGGCGAGAGGGTCGCACAGGTCGCCGTCGCGGCCGCCGACCGTGATGCCGCGGTCGTGGTGCCCGTCGCCGTCGCCGTCGCCGTGTTCGCGGTGGTCGTCGCCGTGGACGGCGTCACGCTCGCCGAGGAGGGTGCCGCGCTCGTCGAGGGCGGTCCGGAGGTGCCCGGGGGCGAGGACGAGGAGGCGCCGGCCGACGAGGTCGACGACGTGGCCGACGCGGTGCTCGCCGAGGACGACGGCCCGGACGGCGAACCGGAGGAGCTGGAGGACGAGGCCGACCCGGTCGACGGCCCGGTCGAGCCGGAGGTCGAGCCGGAACTGGCACCGGAGGTCGAGGCCGAGGCCGAACCCGAGGTACTGGCCGAGGTGGAGCCCGACACGGATGCGGACGGCGAGACCGGCGGCATCGGCGCGGCCGGCGGAATGCCCGGTGCCAGCTCCCTCGGCGGCTGGACCGGCCGGTCCTCCACCGTGATCTGCCCGGTCAGCCGGGCGAACCAGCCGCCGGTGGAGATGTTCACCAGGACGAACGCGGTCACCGGCTTCGGCGCCGGCGCGACGATGACCAGCGAGGACGGCTGGAAGCCTGTCCAGGACTTGCCGGTGTACTTGGCGTCGGACACCAGCGCCGGTGGCTTCAGCGGGTTCCCGCAGCCGCAGCGCACCCGCGGCACGCCCTGCGCGTCCACCAGGACGGAGGTGCCGGCCTGCAGCACCGACTGGTAGGCGACCGCCACCCCGCCCTTGTACCCGTGGTTGGTCACCCGGGTGTCCACCCGCAGATAGACCGAGGTCAGCGAGCGGATGTAGCCGGGGGTGGAGGACTGCTCGATCCCCTGGGCGGAGGCCCAGGCACGCCCGGAGTCCCCGGTCGACGTCATCGAGACCAGCTGTTCCTTGTCGCAGGCCGGCTTGGACATCGCCCCGGCGTAGAGCCCGGCCGACGAGCCCTGCACGCTGTGGATGCCGGCCGGCGAGGCCGGGGCGGTGGTACCGGTCGGCTGACCGGGGGCGGTGGTCTTCGTGGTGCCGGTCGGCTTGGCGGGGGCCGCGGAGGTCGGCGCCGGAGCGGAGACGGCGGTGGTCTCCACCGACTGGGTGAACGGTGCCGGCCCCGAATCGCCCGGCGACTGCAGCGCCACCTCGTTGGCGGCCGGGATGGCGTCGCTCGCGGGGCCGCCGCCGCTGTTGCTGCTGACGATCAGCACCGTCGCCACCACGGCCACCACCGCCGTGCCCGCGACCACCGCCAGCTTCTTGCCGGAGCGCCACCACGGCGTCGGACGCCCGCCGGACGGCCCACCCGGCGCACCGCCGGAGGAGCCCCCCGATGAGCCCCCTGGCCCGGAAGGCCCGGACGGGGGAACGGACGGCGGCCTCGGGGGGCCGCTCGACGGAGGCCCGGAGAGCGGGCCGGACGGGGGGCCGGACGGCGGTCCGAACGGCGGCCCGGAGGGGGGTTGGGAACTCATCGAGGCTCCGTTTCGCGGGCGGCCGGCGAAACGGCCGGCACAGATGGCTCCTGCCACTGGCTTCCATTTCTGCCCCCGCCGGGCATCCGCCGCAACAGCACGCCGCCGCCGGGTCGCCGTGCGTACGCAGCGCGCGCCGCCCCGTCCTGGGTGAGGCTGGACCCAGACGCGAGGGGGGCACCCGAGTCGACGAGGAGCCCGCATGCCTCAGGAGCCCACCACCACGGCGCCCGGCCCGCCCGGCGTACTGCGCGGCTGGCTGGACGCGCTCGCGGTCGTCCTCGCCGGGATCGCCGCGATGGCGGCGGTGGCCGCGTTCGGCCTCTGGGCCGCCGGTGTCGACAGGCTTCCCGGCGGTGGGTTCCCCTCCGTCCTGGCCGGCGCGCTGGCGCTCGCGGTCGGCGGCTCCGTGCAGCTCGACGGCGGCGCGGGCGCCTTCGCCCAGGCGGACGCGGGGATCACCGCGATGCCGCTGAGCGTCGGACTGGTCGGCGCCCTGGTCATGGCGGAGGTGTTCCTGCGCCAGCTGCGCTTCCGGGCGGTCGCCGGCGGCACCGAGCTGCTCGGCCGGGTGGCCCGGACGGCCGCCGTCTGGGTGGTGGCCCTGGTGTTCGTCACCCTCGCCGCCCGGCACACCTTCGTCGTCCCGCTCGGCAACGACCTCGCCGAGCAGCTCGGTGGCGCCTTCGGGCTGACGCCCGAGATCGGCTTCCACGCGGAGGCGGGGTCCACCATCGGCCTCGGGCTGCTCTGGCTGCTGGTGGTGCTGGCCATCACCTTCGCGGTCTCCCGGCGGGCGCCGCTGCCGCGCGGCCTGGTGCCGTTCCAGCAGGCCGTCCGGCCGGCCGCGTTCGCGATGCTGCTGGTCCTGCTCGTCTGCGTGGCGCTGGGACTGGTGGCGGGCCTGCTCACCGCCGTGGTGCACGGCAATGCCAAGGCGACGCTGGCCGTCCTCCTGCTGGCGCTGCCCAACCTGGTCTGGCTCGCCCTCGGGCTGGGGCTGGGCGCCGAGTGGCACGGCCACCTGGTAGGGGGGCTCGGCCTGCCCGTCCCGCAGGTGCTGGCCGACGTGATGCGCGCGCCGGACGGGCAGGAGGCCACCATCGATCTGGGCACCCTCGCGGAGCAGGACGCCCGCGTCTGGTGGCTGCTGCCGCTGGCGGCCCTCCTGCTGCTGGCGGCGGGCTTCGTCGCCGCCTACCGCTCGCCGCGCGGGGTCCGGCTCTGGCAGCACGCCGTCCGGCTGGGTGCGGCGGCGGCCGTGACCATGCTGCTGGTGGGCGTCTGGTCACGGGTCTCCGCCGCCTACGGCCTCTCGGTGCTCGGCGTCGGCGTCGGCGAGGGCGGCCTGGGCGATCTCCTCGGTTCCGTCCTCGGCGACACCAACCCGGTCTCGGACCTGGGCGGCGGATCGCTCGCGCTCAGCCCGCAGCTCTGGACGGCGGTGCCGCTGGCGGCCGGCTGGGGCCTGGTCGCGGGCCTGCTGGGCGCACTGCTGGCGGCCGGTCGGGGCCGGCGCGGCGAGATCGCGGCGGACGACGGCTGAGACCGGCGGCTGAGACCGGCCGCCGAGCCCCGGGCCGACCGGCGCCTCACCGCGCCCGGGGGAAGACGACCGGGGTCGCCCAGGGCGGCGGCTCGGGGACGCCGGGCGAGGCGCCCGGCGAGCCCGGGCCGACGGCCGGGAGCGCCTGGGTGGGCGGTCCGTCCGCCTGCCACGCGGCGGCGGGGCCGCGGGTGCGGGAGCCGGCGGCGCGCAGCTCGGCCACGAACTGCAGGCAGCTGGTGAACCGCTGCTCGGGCGACTTGGCGAGCGCCCGGGACACCACGGCGTCCACCCCGGCGGACAGGTCGGGGCGGTGGTCGCGCAGCGTCGGCGGCGGGTCGTTGAGGTGGGCCCAGAGCAGGGCGAGATCACTCTCCCGGCGGAACGGCGGCGTCCCGGCGAGCATCTCGAAGACCACGCACCCCAGGCTGTACTGGTCGCAGCGGCCGTCCAGCGGCCGCCCGGAGATCTGCTCGGGCGCCGCGTAGTCCAGGGTGCCGACGATCTGGCCGACGTTGGTCAGACCGCTGAGCGAGAGCGACTTCTTGGTGAGGCCGAAGTCGGCCAGGTACAGGTGCTCCGGGTGTTCGCTGTCCGTCCCCGCGGCGACCAGCACGTTGCCGGGCTTGACGTCCCGGTGGACCAGGTCGTGGTCGTGCGCGGCGTCCAGCGCGGAGCCGATCTGCAGGGCCAGCCGGGCCGCCCGCTCGACCGGGAACGCGCCGCCCCGGTTCATCAGGTCGCGCAGGTCGCCGCCCTCGACGAAGCGCATCGCGATGAACAGGATGCCGTCGGCCTCGCCCGCCTCGAAGACCGGGATGATGTGCGGGTGGTCGATCGCGGCGGCGGCCTCCGACTCGTGGATGAACCGCTGCCGGAACACCTCGTTGCGGGCGAGCTCGGGTGCCAGCAGCTTCACCGCGACCGTCCGGCCCAGCCGCAGGTCCTTCGCGCGGTAGACCACGGCCATGCCGCCCCGGCCGATCTCCGCCTCCAGCCGGTAGCCGGCCACCCGCCGGCCGACCATGCCGGACGGCAGGCCCGGGGCCTCCGTCGTGTGCGAGTCGGGCAGTGCCGGCTGCTCGGCGGGCTTCCCGCCGCCGGGCCGTTCCGGGGGGATCACGGCTCACCCGTCCGGGTCGGCTCGTACTCGCTCCCGGTCGGGTCGGGGGCCGCCGGGCCGGGCGCCGCACCGGGCTTCGGGCCGGCTGCCGCACCGGGGGTGGCCTGCGGCCGTCCGGGGGCCGCGTACGTCTGCAACTGGAGGCCGTCGCAGTAGCACCAGCGGTCGTGCACCTGGTCGAACAGCCAGAGCGCCTCGCCGTCGACGACCAGTCCGATCCGCAGGCCGCGGGCCCGGTCCCGGAAGGTCTCCAGGTCCGCGCTGCCGGCGGCGAGGTCCTCCAGCAGCGCCCGGTAGCGGGCCAGCGCGCCCTCGGCCTCGGCCAGCGCCGGCCTGGGGTCGGCCGTCCGGGCCGGCGGGCCGGTGGCGTCCGGCGGCGCGTCGGGGAGGTTGATCAGCAGCCGGCCGTCCACCCAGGTGGTCCACCCGTTGGAGCAGAGCACGTGCCCCCAGTCGCCCTGCAGGCCGATCAGCCGGACGGGCAGCAGCGGGTCCAGCCGGGCCGCCGGCTGCGCCGGGTCCGGGGCCGCCCAGGTGGCCATCCCGTCGGGCGGGGCCACATGGGTCGGGCGGAACGCGAATTCGTCCATGGGCTCCGTCCATCGGGGGGCGGTTCACTTCCGCAGGATCACTTCCACGTGATCACTTCCGCATGATCGCCGGCTCCTGCCGGCGCAGCAGTGCCAGTACGGCGCCGCCCAGCGCCACCGAGAGGCCCACCAGGATGCCCAGGCAGCGCAGCCAGCTGGTGCGGCCGGGGCGGAACAGCGGATCCGCGGTGATGACGGTCGGGAAGACCGCGTGCAGGTCGACGGTCTGGGCCATCGCGGCCAGACCCCAGCGCGACGGCACCAGCCAGGCGAACTGCTCCAGGCCGGGCACGCCGTGCAGCTTCAGCATGGCTCCGCTGAAGACGATCTGCACCACCGAGAGGAGCACCAGCATCGGCATGGTGGCCTCCTCCTTGCGGACCAGTGCCGAGACCAGCAGGCCGAGCATCATCGCCGAGAAGGAGAGCATCGCGACGGCCAGGATCAGCTCGACCAGCGGTGGCAGCACGACTCCGCTGTGCACCTGCAGCCCGGTGGGCAGCGTCGGGCTGAGGTCCACCCCGGCCAGGCCGACGGTGGTCAGCACGGCCGCCTGGGCCACCGTGATCGTGCCGAGCACCACCACCTTGGAGACCAGGTACGCCGATCTGGAGAGCCCGACCACCCGTTCGCGCTGGTAGATCGGGCGTTCCTTGACGATCTCGCGCACCGCGTTGGCGGAGCCGGTGAGCAGGCCGCCGATGCAGAGGGTGAGCACCACGTTGATGGCGTTGTCGGGGGAGATCCGGGAGCCGGCCATCGCCCGGCACATCACACCGATGATGAACGGCAGGGCGATCATCACGGTGAGGAACAGCCGGTCGGCCGCCAGCACGGCGGTGTAGCGGCGCACCAGGGTGGCCAGCTGGGAGAACCAGCCCTGCGGCTTCTCCGGCCCGAACGGGCTGCCGGCGGCCGCGGCCGGGCGCGCGGCCGGGACGGCCTGCACCGCACCGGCCGCCACGTACCGCTGGTACTGCGGGGACTCGCGGAACCGGCGCTGCCAGGCGGCGTGGTCCTCGTTCTCGAACGCCTCGAAGGCCTCCGGCCACTCGGTGTAGCCGAAGAAGTCCAGTGCCTCGCCCGGCGGGCCGTAGTAGGCGGTACGGCCGCCCGGGGCCAGGACCAGCAGCCGGTCGCAGACGGACAGGCTCAGCACGCTGTGGGTGACCACGACGACCGTGCGGCCGTCGTCGGCCAGGCCGCGCAGCATCGTCATCACCGAGCGCTCCATGCCCGGGTCCAGCCCGGAGGTCGGTTCGTCCAGGAAGAGCAGCGAGGGCTTGGTGAGCAGTTCCAGGGCGACGCTGACGCGCTTGCGCTGGCCGCCGGAGAGACTGGAGATCACCAGGTCGGCCCGGCTGTCCAGGCCGAGTTCGTGGATCACCTCGTCGACCCGGGCCTCGCGCTCCGCCTTGGTGGTGTCGCCGGGGAAGCGCAGTTCGGCCGCGTAGGAGAGCGCGCGGCGGACGCTGAGCTGGGTGTGCAGGATGTCGTCCTGGGGCACCAGGCCGATCCGGCGGCGCAGTTCGGCGTAGTCCCGGTAGAGGTCGCGCCCGTCGTACAGGACGGTGCCCTCGTCGGCGGGGCGCAGCCCGGTGAGGGCGTTGAGCAGGGTCGACTTGCCGGCGCCGCTCGGGCCGGCCACCGCGAGCAGGGCCTTCTCGGCGAGCGGGAAGCCGACGCCGTCCAGCAGCACCCGGTGATCGGGGCCGACCCGGACGACCAGGTCCTGGACGTCGAGCGAGATCTCGCCGGTGTCGGTGTACTCGACCAGCTCGTCGCCGGACAGGCAGAACGCGGAGTGGCCGATGCCGACGATGTCGACCGGGCCGACCGGCGCCCGGTGCACCGGGCTGCCGTTGAGGTAGGTGCCGTTGTGGCTGCCGAGGTCGACGATCTCGTGGCCACCGTCGGGGAGGGTGCGCAGCTCGGCGTGGTGGCGGGAGACCACCAGGTCGTCCAGGACGAGGTCGTTGTCGCCGGCCCGGCCGATCCGCATCGTCCGGCCCGGCAGCCGGATGATCGCACTGGGCTGCCGGAACACGCCGGAGGCCTGCGGGGCGATCAGCGACGGCCGTTCGCCGGCGGCCGCGGGCAGCCCGGCGAAGGTCGCGGACGGGCCGTCGGCGGGGCTGCCGAACCGCAGCCGGGTACCCGGGCCGATGTCCTCGTGCTCGATCCGGCGGCCGTCGGTGAAGGTGCCGTTGGTGCTGCCGACGTCGTCCAGCAGCCAGTGGCCGTCGCTGGTGTGCAGCACCGCGTGGTGCCAGGAGACCCGCGGGTCGTCGAGGACGATCTCGCTGGTCGGGTCACGGCCGACGTGGTACGACCGGCCAGGATCGATCAGCTGCGAATCCCGGTCGGTGACGAGTACCAGAGGCGGCGCGACGGGCGCGCCTGCGCGCTCTCCCATGGTTCGGATTCTAGCCCGGCCGGGGCGCCCCGGCCCTCCGGTACGGCCCGGCGACGGACCGGATCAGGTAAGTGGACTGGACCACTGGATCCGGACCGGGCCGCTGCCCTATCGTTTGCCCCATCGTCCGGAGCCGTTGCCCCACAGCCCGGAGTGGTTGCCCCGCCGTCCGGAACGATCCGGACCGCCCCCGCGAGCCCCTGGATGGACCGATGAGCCTCTGGCCGCAGTTGCGCGACTCCCGGCTCGTCCGGGCCCGCCGGGCCCCGGGGACCCTCCTGCGCTGCGGGCTGATGGACACCATGCTGGCCGACCTCTCGGTCTCGGTGGTCCTCTTCTTCGAGCAGACCCTCGACGAGGACCGCCTCGCCGCCGGACTCGCCCGGGCACTGGCGCAGGTCCCGGTCTTCGCCGGCCGGCTGCGCACCGTCGGCGACGAGTTGACCGCCGTTTGCGACGACTCCGGTGTGCCGATGGACAGTTACGACGTCGACGGGACGCTCGCCGAGGCGATGGGCCGGGTCACCTCGGCCGGTGCCGCCCTGGTCGACCCGGTGGACGCCCCGGCCGCCCGGGCCGGCGGCGTCCCGCTGCTCACCGTCCGGATCACCCGGCCCTCGGCCGGCGGCACGGTGCTCGGCTGTTCCTGGCACCACGCGATCGGGGACCTCCAGAGCTTCATGCTGCTGATGCGGGCCTGGTCCGCCGCGGTGGAGGGCGAGGAACTGCCCGAGGCCGAACTGGTCGAGGACCAGGACGCGCTGTTGGACAAGGTGCTGCCCGCCGAGGACTGCGGGCGGCCCGGGTTCCGGCTGCCCGGCCCGGCCGAGGCCGCCGCGCTGGCCCGCGAGGTGGCGGCCGGTCCGCGCGCCAACCGGACCGTCCAGCTGTACTTCGGCGAGGCCGAAATCGCGCGGATGCAGGCGGAGTTCAGTGCGCAGGCGGGCCGAAGACTCTCCGCCGGCGACGTGCTCTGCGCCCATGTCGTCGGCACCGTCAGGGCGTTGGACGAGGACGGCGAGACCCGCTGGCTGACCGTCCCGGTCAACGCGCGCCGCCCGCTCGGCCTGCCGCCCACCCTGGTCGGCAACCTGCTGGGCGACGTTCACCTGCCGCACGCGCCGCAGGACGGGGCGCCGGCCCTGGCGGCCGCGCTCAGGACGGCGCTGGAGGGCTTCGCCGACCAGCACCTCAACCTCCGCTCCAACCTCGGCTTCCTGGAGGCGATCGGGCGGTCCCGGCTGCGTGACTGCGTACCGCTCGGCTTCGACCCGGAGCACCGCCGGTTCAGCTTCTCCAACTGGAGCCGGTTCGGCGCGTACGAGATCTCCTTCCAGGGGCACCGGCCGGTGTTCTTCAGCCCGGCCGCCAACTACCCGCTGCCGTGGGTCTCCTGGACGGTCGAGGGTTTCCACGGGGTCGGCTCGCTCACCACGGCGGTGCTCCCGGCCCGGCTGGCCGCCCGGCTGCGCGGCGCCCAGGGGCGGGCGGCGCTGCACCGCTTCCGCGACCCGGCCGACGTACTGCCCGCGCTGGTCGCCGCCGTGCCGAAGGTGCTCTGAGGCACCGGCCCTTGAAGAACCGGCTTCCACACCGGGTCAACGCCGACGGGGGAGAGGCCGACGGGCCGTCTCCCCCTGATCGGGCGGTGGTACCGGTCAGGCCGGGAAGGCCTCCTCGATCGCCGTCCAGAGCTGCACCCGGGCCCTGAGCGCGAGCCGGACGGTCTCCGCGCAGGCGGTCCACTTGGCGTCGTCCTCGCCGCAGAGGTCGATCAGCATCTGCATCGCCATCGGGGTGTGCTGCTCGCCGTCCACCTCGATGTGCCGGGCCAGGTAGTCCTTGAAGACGGTGAGCGCGCCGTCCGGGTCATCGATCTTGATGACCTGGGCGAACATGTCGGGGATGAGGTCCTCGCGGCCGAAGGCGAACGCGGCCGCGCGGCAGTGCACCGGCGCGTTCTCGATGATCTCCCAGGTGGTCGCCGTGAAGTCGACGGCGGCCTGCGGCACCCCGGCGGTCTTCAGCGCCTCGGGCACCGGGGTGCCCGCCCGCAGCAGCTCCAGGAAGGCCTCGACCGGGGCCGGGTCGGCGCCGGCCTGCCGCATGCCCTCGACGTACAGCTCGAAGTGGCTGGTGAAGCCGTCGCCGAGCTCGTCGCTCTCCTCCACCAGCACGATGTCGTTGATCAGCCGGCGGCTGGCGGTCGGCCCGTTCGGGACCCAGGGCACGTCGACGCAGGTCAGCTCGCGCTGCAGGCTCTTCAGCAGCGACATGAAGTCCCAGACGGCGAAGACGTGCCGGTCCAGGAAGGTGCGCACATGCCCGATGCTGGTCAGGCCGCCGTAGACGGTGTGGCCGACGACCTCGCGGCGCAGCGGGTCGATGGCCTCCTGCAGACCGGTCAGGCCGGGGTGCGAACGGTCCCAGTGGTAACGGTTGTTGGACATGTGAAGCTCCTTCACGGGGGGAACGGGATTCTGCCACGAGGTGTGCGCGCCGGACAGGGGTCACGCAGTCACCGGGCCGCTTTCGTGGCGGCCGGACACGGCCTACTTCATGACGGCGCGCAGGGCGTGCCGCAGCTGCTCCCGGCCGGGCTGGAGGGCGCGGTCGAGGGCGGGGGCGAACGGCAGGACCGCGCCGTCGGGGCGGGTGATCCGGCGGGGCGGGGCGATCAGCCGCATCTCCTCCGCGGCGGTCGCCAGCACCTCGGCGCCGATGCCGCAGCTGCGGTTGGAGTCGTCGAACACCACCAGCCGGCCGGTGCGCTCCAACGAGGCGGCGAGCGCCGCCCAGTCGAAGGGGTACAGCGTGCGCGGGTCCAGGACCTCGACCGAGACCTCGTCCGCGAGCTCCGCCGCGACGGCCAGCGCGTCGTGCACCAGGTGGCCGACGGCGACCAGGGTGACGTCGGTGCCGGGCCGGTGCACGCGCGCCGAGCCGAGCGGGACCGGCTCCAGCGTCCAGGTGACGGTCTCGCGCACCGCCAGCGCGGCGGCCGGTGCGAACACCACCACCGGATCCGGGTCGCGCACGGCGGAGCGCAGCAGGCCGTACGCGTCGGTCGGCGTGGCGGGCACCACGGTCTTCACCCCGGCGTGCGCGAACAGGCTGTACGGGTGGTCGGAGTGCTGGCCCGCCCAGCCGTCCCGGGAGCCCGAGCCGGGGACGACGCAGGTCAGCGGGACACCCGCCTGGCCGCCGGTCATCAGGGAGAACTTGTGCGCCTGGTTGACGAGTTGCTCGAAGACGAGGAACAGCAGGGAGGGGATCTGGAATTCGATCACCGGCCGCCGCCCGGCCAGGGCCGCGCCGATCGCCATCGCGGTGAAGGCCTGTTCGGAGAGCGGGGTGTCGACGATCCGCTCCGGCCCGAACCGGTCGAGCAGCCCGAGGGTCGGTCCGGCCAGGCCGGCGCCGATGTCCTCGCCGAACACGCAGACCGCGGGGTCGTCGGCCAACTCGTCGGCCAGGGCCCGGTTGAGCGCCTTGGTGTAGGAGAGCCGGGTCACAGCGTCGCCCCCGCCCGCGGTAGCCGTCCGTCGGCGTAGAGGTAGTCCAACGCGCCCTCCGGGTCCGGGAGTTCAGAGGCGAGCGCGAATCGTTCGGCCTCCGCCAGGTCGGTCGCCACCGCCGCGTCGAGTTCGGCGGCGCGGGCCGCGCCGATCGCCGCGGCGGCGCGCGGCAGCGGGTCGCGGGCCCGCCATTCGTCGACCTCCTCCGGGGTGCGGTAGCGCAGCTTCATCCGGCGCTCCATGGTGTGGTGGCCCTCGAAACGGTAGGTGCGGCACTCCAGGAAGCCCGGGCCGCCGCCGGACCGGGCCCGGGCGACGGCCTCCTCGGCCGCGGCCCGGACGGCCTCGGTGTCCATCCCGTCGACGGTGACGGCGGGGATGCCGAAGGCGGCCGCCCGGCCGACGGCGGTGCCCGCGACGGCGGTGGCGGCGGGCAGCGTGGTCGCGTAGCCGTTGTTCTCGCAGACGAAGACCACCGGCAGCCGCCACATGGCGGCCAGGTTGAGCGACTCCAGCAGCACGCCCTGGTTGAGCGCGCCGTCGCCGAAGAAGGAGACCGCCACCCGGCCGTCGCCGGCCCGGCGGGCGGCCCAGGCGGCGCCGACCGCGATCGGCGCACCGGCGCCGACGATGCCGTTGGCGCCCAGGATGCCCAGCGAGAGGTCGGCGGCGTGCATCGAGCCGCCCCGGCCCCGGTTCAACCCGTCGACCCGGCCGGCCAGTTCGGCGAGCAGGCGGCGGGGGTCGACGCCCCGGGCGAGCACATGGCCGTGCCCGCGGTGGGTGGAGGTGAGGCGGTCACCCGGGCCCAGCGCGGCGCAGACGCCGACCGCGACCGCCTCCTGGCCGATGTAGGGGTGGATGCCGCCGGTGATCACCCCGGACTTCACCAGGCCGAGCGCCAGCTCCTCGAAGCCACGGATCAGCCGCAGCATCCGGTACCGCTGCGCGGGCGTGCCGAGCGGGGCCGTCCCGGTGCCGCCCCGCGCCGCCGGGTCGTCCGTGCCGGCGCCGGCCGCCGCCGTCACGGGGTGCCCCGCCACAGCGTCGGGCAGATCTCCGGGTCGGCGTAGTCCGGCCGGTCGTCGGCGGTGCGGCGGACCACCACGTCGTGGTTGTAGACCACGGTGGCGCCGTCCGTTCGGACGTGGCGGCGGTACTCGTTCGCCCCGTCCTGTAGGTGGAGCGAGACGGCGCGGCGCGGGGCGTCGGACAGGTTGGCGCCGCTGCCGTGGTAGGTGCGGCAGTGGTGGAAGCTGACGTGCCCGCGCGGGATCTCGATCGGGACCTTGCGCACCTGCTGCCCGTTGTGGTGCGCGTTGGCGGTCAGGATCGACTCCAGCTCGGAGCGGTCGCGGTGGGCGAAGTGGCGGGTGGAGTCCTCGCCGGAGTCCAGCTCGCGCCAGCGGTGGCTGCCGTCGATCATGGTGATGGTGCCGTTCTCCTCCCGGCAGTCGTGGAACGGGAGGAAGGCGGTGAGCATCCGGTCGGAGCTGGACGTCTGCCAGTAGTGCTTGTCGAAGTGCCAGGGCACCTGGTTGGTCGGCTCCTCGGGTACCGGCGGCTTGTAGATCAGCGTCGCCTGGAAGACCCGGATCTCCTCGGCCTCGGCGAGCAGCGCGGCGACGGCGCCCAGCAGCGGCTTGCGCAGGATCGCGCCGATGGCGTCGCTCTCGTAGTGCACGTAGTCGTTGTGCCGCTGGACCGGACCGTGCGCGGGCTCCCAGGCGGCGAGGTTCGGCGGGCGGACGGGCAGTTCGCGGTCCCGGTGGCCCTCGTAGTACTTCTCGGTGGCGTCCTGCAGGGTGTCCAGTTCCTCGTCGCTGAACAGCCGGCGGGAGAGGTACCAGCCGTGTTCGAGGTAGCCCGCCACCTCCTCGGGGGTGGGCAGCAGTGCGCGCTCGGCGTCGGTCAGTCGGAACTCGGGTGCGGTGGTCATGCGGTGGCCTCCTTCTGCGGGGCGGGAGTTGCTCAGACGGAGGCGGTGGAGTTCTGCCGCTCGACGGCCTCGTACAGGGCCTTGATGTTGGCGGTCCCGAAGGTGCCCGCGCCCTGACGCTCGATCAGCTCCAGGAAGTAGGTGCGGCGCGGGTGGGTCGAGCGGAGGAAGATCTGGAACAGCTGCCCGCCGTGGTCCTGGTCGACCAGCACGTCGAGTTCGCGCAGTGTGTCGACCGGGATGGCCGTTCCGCCGAAGCGCTCGGCGAGCGCGTCGTAGTAGGCGCCCGGGGTGCTGAGGAACTCCACCCCGCGGTCGCGGATGGTGCGTACGGCGGTGGCGATGTCGCCGGTGCGGAAGGCCAGGTGCTGGACGCCCGCGCCCGCGTTGTCGGCCAGGAAGGTGTCGATCTGGCCGGGCCGGCGGGTGGTGTCGGGCTCGATGAGGGTGAAGGTGACCTCGCCGGAGGCGCTCTGCACCACGCTGGAGTCCATCGCCTGCTCGCCGACCTCGATGTACTCGCCGAAGATCCGGTGGAGACCGAGCGCGGCCTCGCAGAACTTGACGGCGGGGGCGAGCTCCCCGGCCGGGACGCAGATCGCGGCGTGGTCGAGGGCGTCCAGCAGGGCGCCGGCGGCGGGCTGCGCGGGTGCCGGGTCCGCCGAGGTGTCGGGGACGAACCGCAGGGCGACGTCGCCGAACCCGGCCACCAGCCCGCCGGCCCGGTCCAGTACGCGGGCGCCGTGCCGCTCGGCGCGCTCCAGCGCGGCCTGCGGATCGGTGCAGCCGAGCGCGATCACTCCGACGCCGTCGCCGTGCACGGCCACGAACCGGGCGACCGGGTGGGCGGGGTCGGCGGCGGAGACGAGCCGCAGCCGGATGCCGCCCTGGCGCAGCGGGACGGTGCGCACGCCGTGCGGGTCGGCGGCGAGGTCGGCGGCGGGCCCGGCGGAGGTGAGCGCACCGGGTGACTGTTCCGCGCGGCTCTGTTCATCGGGGACGAAGCCGAAGTCGGCGCAGAGGCCGGCCGCGGTCTTGTCGGCGTCCGCGCAGTGGAACTCGACATGGGTGATGGACTGGATGGACAACGGGTACTCCCCGGGGGTGGCGAATGATGGGTGGCCGGGGCTCGGCCCGGCCCGGGCGACCCACCGGGCCGGGCCGGCTCCGGCGGGGTGCCGCACGGCGGGCCGGGGCGCGACCCCGGCGGCCGGCCGCTACTTGGCGGACCGGGTGGACGCCGGGCCGAAGACCAGGCTGAGGTTGTGGCCGCCGAAGGCGAAGGCGTTGCTCAGCGCCGCGCCCAGCGGTGCGGACCGGGCCGCGCCGCGCACGTGGTCCAGGGCACAGGCCGGGTCGGGATCGGTCAGGTTGAGTGTCGGTGGCAGCGTCCCCCGGGCCACCGCGAGTGCGGTCACCGCTGCCTCCAACGCTCCTGCGGCTCCCAGGAGATGGCCGGTCGCGCCCTTGGTCGAGCTGACCGCCGGCCCCTGTTCGCCGAAGACGGCGCGCAGGGCGGCGCTCTCGGCGACGTCGCCCAGTCTGGTACCGGTGCCGTGCGCGTTGACGTAGCCGATGTCGGACGGTGTCAGGCCGGCGTTGGCGATCGCGGCGCGCATCGCGTCGGCCGCGCCCGAGCCGTCCGGGCGGGGCATGGTCGGGTGGTGGGCGTCGGTGGAGGCGCCCCAGCCGGTCAGGTCGGCGTAGCCGGCCGCGCCGCGGGCGTCCGCGTGCTCGGCCCGCTCCAGTACCAGGACGGCGCTGCCCTCGCCGAGCACGAAGCCGTTGCGGCGGGCGTCGAACGGCCGGCTGGCCTGCGCCGGATCGTCCCAACCCTGGGCCAGGGCCCGGGCATTGGTGAAGGCCGCGGCGATCGTCGGGTGCAGCGAGGACTCGCTGCCGCCGCAGACCACCACGTCGGCGTCGCCGGCCCGGATCAGTCGCAGCCCCTCGGCCACGGCTTGGGCGCCGGCCGCGCAGGCCGTCACGATCGCCGAACTGAAGCCCCGGATCCCGTGCTTGATGGCGATCCGGGCGGTGGCCATGTTGGAGAGCATGCCGGGCAGCAGATACGGGCTGACGCCGGGCCGGCCGCGCTCCAGCCGCTTGTGCGACTGCTGCTCGAAGGTCTCCAGCCCGCCACCGCCGGTGGCCAGCACGACGGCGGTGCGGTGCGGGTCGGCGTCCCGCCCGACCACCAGGCCGGCGTCGGCGAGGGCGTCGTCGGCGGCGGCGAGGGCGAGCAGGACGAACCGGTCCACGCACCTGGTCTCGGTCGGCGGCAGCACCTCGCGCCCCTCCACGGCGGGTGCCAGGCCGGCGGCGGTCAGCCAGCCGTGCGCGGCGTGGCCCTCGGGCAGCGCGCGGATGCCGGAGCGGCCGGCGGTGAGCGCCTCGAAGACCTCTCCCGGCTTCTGGCCCACCGGTGTGACCAGGCCGATCCCGGTGACCACCGCTCCCGGGCGGCCGGCGGCCGCGCTCATCGGGCGGCCACCGAGTCGAGGTAGCGCTGACGCAGCAGCACCTTGCGGACCTTGCCGGTCGGTCCGAGCGGGATGTCCTCGCCGCTCACCACCAGGACCTGGCGGACGGTGGCCGCCGCGGCCTCGTCGAGGGCGGCCGTGACCGCCTTGGTGCGGTCCTCGGCCGGATCGGCGTCGGCGGCCAGCAGCAGCAGGACATCGGTGACCACCCGCTCGCCGTCCCGGACGGCGACGACCGTGCAGTCCGCCACGTCGGGGCAGGCGGCCAGCACCCGCTCCTCCGACATCGCGGTGAACAGCCGCTTGCCGTCGCCCAGTTCGACCGAGTCGACGGCCCGGTCGACGTGGTAGTAGTAGCCCTCCTCGTCCCGGTACATCAAGTCCCCGGTGAGGAAGCGGCCGCGGATCCGGGTGCGGAAGGTGGTCGCCGAGTCGTTCCAGTAGCCGAGTGCCAGGGTGGGGGAGGAGGTGGCGAGTTCGCCGACCTCGCCGGGGCCGAGCGGCTCGCCGTCCGGGCCGACCACCTCGCAGTCGACGAAGGCGTGCGGGCGGCCGACGCAGCGGCCGTACCGCTCGGTGCCCGGGCCGTGCGTGATGAAGAAGTGCGAGTGGCCCATCTCGGTGGAGCCGAGACCGTCCACGAACAGCGAGCCGGGCACCCGGACCCGGCCCTCCCGGGTGACGGACTCGCGGCTGCCGGTGGCGATCAGCCGGCGGATGTGCACCTCGTGCGCGCAGTCCCCGGTGTTCCACCAGAGCGCGACGGAGGACAACTCCCGCTCGGCCAGGTCGTGGTGGGCCAGCTCGGCCCAGGTGGCGGCGAAGCCGATCACCCCGGTGGGCCGCCGGCTCTCGATGGCGTCCAGCACACCGGCGCCGGACTGCCGGGAGAGCAGGTCGAGCCGGGTGTGCGAGCTGAGCGCGAGGTTGACGGCGATCAGGGTGGCGGCGTGCGGCGCGGGCAGCGCGCTGAGCATCCGGTCCTGGCCCTGCGGGCGGGGCAGGCGCAGGCGGTGCCGGATCGCCGCGTACAGGCTCGCGTGCGAGTGGACCACGGCCTTGGGCATCCCGGTGGTGCCGGAGGAGTGGGTGATCGCCACCGGGTCGCCGGACCAGTGCCGGTAGGGCGCCGGGGCGGCGTCCGGGTCGCCCGAGCCGAGCGTGCCGATCTCCGGGAACAGTGGGGCGCCGGGGTCGTGGCCGGCCAGGGCGGCCAGGTGCGCGGCGTCGGCGAGGATGCCGACGGCGCCGAGCCGGGCGATGTAGCGGGCGGCGCGCTCGCCGTCCACGTTCGGGTTCAGCAGCGCCGGGATCGCGCCGAGCCGGGCCAGCGCGAGGAAGGAGAGCACGTGGTCGGCGGCGTCCGTCGCGTAGACCACCACCGGGTCGCGGCGGGTGACGCCGAGGCCGTGCAGGGCCGCGGCGCGTGCCCGGACGGCCCGGTCGAGCTCGCGCAGGGTGAAGGACTGCCAGGCGGCGTGGTCGTCCACCGGTGTGTCGAAGGTCAGCAGCGGCTCGTCCAGACCGAGGCCGAGGGCCAGCCGGCTGGTGAGGACGTTGCCGGCGCCGACCTCGGGGTCGTCCGCGAGAAGGGTGCGGATACTGCGGATGCTCACGGTGGTGAATCCCTCCCATGGTGCTGGGCGTACTTCGGCGGGGCACGGCGGGTGGCGCCGCCCGCTCGACGGCGGGCGCTCGCTCGACGGCGGTGCTCGTTCGATGGCGGTGCTCGTTCCACGGCGTGCGGGGAACGCGGAGGCGGTGGGGCGTACGGGGTGGGCCGGTGGTGTGTGGGTAAGGGTGGCCGGGCTGAGCGGGTCAGCCGGCCGTGACCAGGACGGCGGCGGCCCGGTCCGTGCCGCCGGCGGGCTCCGCCTGCTCGGCGGCGATGACGAGGACCTGGTCCGCGTCGCCGTCCGCCAGGAGCAGCGCCGCCAGGTCGAGCGCGTCCTGCGGCACCCGGCCCGGTACGGAGTCGGCCGGGCTGATCGCCACCACCGGGCCGGTCAGGCCCCAACGGGCGGCGATGTGTCCGAGGACGGCGTTCGGGTTGGACTGGAAGAAGAGCAGCGGCGGCACCCGTTGCCCGGAGGCGGCGGCGTCGTCGATGGCGCGTGCCGTGGCCCGGTCGCCGCCGGCGCTTGCCAGCAGCAGGGCGGTCCGGCCGGGGGCCGGAGCGGTGCCGTGGTGGGCGCGCAGGCAGCGCTCGGCGGTCTCGGCCACCAGGGGATTGAAGGAGGAGGCGGTGAAGCCGGGGATCGGCGGGAGCGGGTCGTGGCGGCCCGGCTCCGGCCAGCGGGCTTCGGCGAGGACGCGCAGCTCGGTCATCGGGCCGCCACCAGGAGTGCGGTGTTGGCGCCGCCGAAGGCGGAGTTGATCGTCAGCGCGTAGCGCGGTCGCCCGGCGCGTGGGCCGTCCAGGACGAGGTCCAGTCCGACGTCCGGGTCCGGGCCGAGCCAGCCGGCGTTCACCGGCAGTCGGCCGTCGCGCAACGCGCCGATGGTGACGGCGAGTTCGAGCAGTGCGGAGGCCTCCAGGGCATGCCCGTGGACGGCCTTGCTGGAGCTCACCGGCACCCGCCCGGTGTGGGCGCCGAACACCCGGTGCAGCGCGCTCGCCTCGGCCCGGTCGGCCAGCGGCGAGCCGGTCCCGTTGGCGTTGACGTAGCCGACCTCGGTCGGCGCGACACCGCCCCGGGCGAGCGCGGCCCCGACGGCCCGGGCCACGCCGTCGCCGGTCGGCTCCGGGCGGCAGACGTGGTGGGCGTCGCCGGCCCGGCCCCAGCCGGCCAGCCGGGCGAGCACCGGCGCGCCGCGCCGCTCGGCCTGCGGCTCGGCCTCGACGATCACGGCGGCGGCCGCGTCGCCGAGCAGGGTGCCGGTCCGTCCGGCACTGAACGGGCGCAGCTCGCCGTCGCGGGCCAGTGCCCGGCCGGCGTCGAAGGCGGCGAAGACGCCCGGTTCCACCAGGTGGCCGGCGGCGACCAGCACCCGGTGGTGGCGGCCGGTGGCCACCAGCGCGGCGGCGTCGGCCACGGCGGTGCCGGCGGCGACGCAGGCGCCGGTGTAGACGCGGGTGACGCCCGCGACGTCCCAGTCGGCACTCGCCCCGGCGGTCACGGCGGCGGTGACGGCCCGGGTGTTCAGATCACTGTGCAGGGCGAGCAGGACGGGCATGCCGTCCGGCTCGGTCATGGGTCGGTTGCCCCGGCCGGTCGCCCGGCGGTCGCCGCCCGTTTCGGCGGCGGGCAGGCCGGCCTGGCGGCAGGCCTGGTCCACGGCGGCGAGGACGGCGTCGGCGAGCGGCACCGGCTCGGCCAGCAGCGCGGCCCGGGTGGTCCGGCGCGCGGACACGTCGAACCTGGTCACCGTGGTGAAGGCGGTCTTGCCGTGGGCGGCCGCGTCGACGAGTGCGTCGAGCCCGGTGCCGGCGGCGCTGAGCACGCCGACGCCGGTGACCACGGGCCGGACGGCGGGCGGGGCGTGGCCGGTCATGACTGCGCGGCCCCTGCGGTCTGCGCCGCAGCGGTGCCCCCGGGGGCACCGGTCGCCGCGAGGACGGCCGCGCGGAGCACGTCGACAGCGTCGTCCACCGTCCTGATCGCCTCGAAGCGTTCGTCGTCGAGGTCCGGCTCGATGCCGTAGCGCTGCTCGAACTCCGCGATCAGCCACGTGAGTTCGAGGGAGCCGAGCTCCTCGGGGACGGTGTCGGCGGCGCGCTGCCCGAACGCCGCCAGTATCGCCAGGACCTCGGCCCGGTCGGGGAGGACGGGCTCGGTCACGCGGGGCTGCCCGCGGTGGTGGTGGCGGCTGCGATGCGCTTGGCGACGTCACCGGTGAACTCGTCGAGCGTCATCAGCGCGGTGCTCTCCATCTCGTCGAAGTCGAACTTGATCCCGAACTCGTCCTCGACCTGCACCGAGAGGTCGGCCAGGGCGAGCGACTCCAGGTCGAGCCCGGCCGGGCCGAGGTCGGTGTCGCCGGTGACCTCGGAGACGTCGTACTGCATCTCGGTCAGCGCGGCGAGGACGAACTCGCGGATGCGGTCCTGCATGGTGTGCTCCTGTACTCGCGCACGCTGCGGCGCGCGGATCGTCGGGGGAGGAGGGGACACGTCGGTTCGAAGGCGGCGGTCCGGGTGCGGCGGTCGGGTCGGGTTCAGCGGTTCAGCGGTTCAGCGGGTCGGTGCGGCGGTGCGGTTCAGCGGTTCGTGTCGGCGGCGGTCGCCCGCAGGGCGGCCGGGTCGCGTAGCAGCTTTCCGGTGGCGGTGCGCGGGAGTTGTGGGAGGAAGGCCAGCCGGCGGGGCCGCTTGTAGGCGGCGAGCCGCCGGGCCAGCCCGTCCCGGACCAGCGCGTGGTCGGCGTCCTCGTCGGCGGCGAGGTACGCCTCGATGGCGCCCTCGTCGAAGACCACGACGGCCTCGCGGACCTGCGGCAGTGCGGCCAGGGCCAGTTCCACCTCGGTGAGGTCCACCTTCAGTCCGCCGATCGAGACCTGGGAGTCCCGCCGGCCGAGGACGGTGACCAGTCCGGTGGCCCGGTCCAGCTCGGCGGCGTCGCGGGTGCGCAGCCAGCCGTCGGACCAGCGGGTCGGGTCGTCCAGCCCCGGGTACGGCGAGGCGGCCGTCCCCAGTTGCAACTCGCCTGCCACCAGCCGAAGTTCCATTCCGTGCACGGGCAGCTTCGCCGGGTGCAGGGCGCCGTCCAGGTCGGTGGCGATGACACCGAGCTCGGTCATCCCGTACATGGTCCCCAGCGGCACGCCGTACCGGGCGGTGAAGGCGGCCGGCAGGCCCGGGCGGACCAGTTCCCCGGCCACCACCATCCGGCGCAGTCGCGGCAGCGCCGGGGGCGCGGCCGCACCGGCCAGCAGTTCGGCGTGGAAGGGGACGCCGATCACGGTGGTGGGCCGTTCGTCCTCCTCGGCGACGGCGGCCAGAATGCCCGCCGCCGTCATCCGCTCCGGCACGGTCAGTGGCGCGTGGGCGTGCAGGCTGTTCAGCAGTCCGCCGACCAGCCCGAGCACATGCACCACCGAGGAGAGCAGCACCACCCGCTCGCCCTCGCCGGGGAAGTCCACCAGCCGCTGGTAGCAGCCGAGTTCGCGGATCAGATCACCGGCGGTACGGGCGATGACCTTGGCCGGGCCGGTGGACCCGGAGCTGAGCTGGACCAGCGCGTGGCCGGTCCGGGCAGGCCGCCCGTCCGGTAGCCGGACGGCCACCGGCTCGATCTCGGAGAAGCCGCGCAGCGCCGCCGAGGACCGATGTTCGGACCCTACCAGCACCTGCGGGGCCAGCCGTTCGACCGCGAGGTCGACCTCGTGGTCGGTCAGCCGGTGGTCCAGCAGGGCCACTTGGGCGCGCAGTTGCCAGCAGGCGAGCAGCACGGCGACGAAGCCCAGGGAGGGCGGCAGCCGCAACGCCGCCGTGCCGCCCGGGCCGAGGCCGGCCGCGGCCAGCCGTGCGGCCTGCTCGTCGACCAGCGCGCGCAGGGTGGCGCGGTCGACGGGTGTGCCGAAGCGCAGGCACTCCTCGCCCTCCGGGCCGGCCAGCAGGTACCGGGTCACCCAGTCGTCCGGGGCGTCGGCGTGCGGCGGTGAAGAGGGCGGAAGTGAAGAGGGGGAAATGCCGGTCAACGCCACTCCACACAGAGGAGATTTGACATGGACGCCGTTCTCAACCAATACGGTCAATTCCGTTGCCAGACCTTTGCACAGACGTTTGGTCAAATCAAGGTCTATACCAATCCGGCTCGCACCTCCTACGCTGCCGAAGCGGGACTGGTCCGAGCGCGGCCGTCCGGGAACGAGGATGCCCGTGGGACCACTCACGCTGGCCGGGTTGGAGCGCACGGCGCTCGACCAACTACCACCGGAAATATGGGACTTCATCGAGGGTGGCAGCGGAGCCGAACGCACCCTGGCGAGCAACCGGGAAATGTTCGGCCACTATGCACTGCGGCCCCGCACGCTCGTCGACGTCTCGACCTGCTCGACCGCCGTCCCACTGCTCGGAACCGAGCTGCGGATGCCGGTCGGAATTGCCCCGATGGCCTACCACCGACTGGTCCATTCGGACGGGGAAACCGCGACCGCTCGGGCAGCGGGCCGGGCCGGCGCGCTGCTGGTCGCCGGAATCTTCGCCAGCCGGACCCTGGAGTCGATCGCGGCCGCGGCCACCGGCCCGCTCTGGCTGCAGCTCTACTGGCTGCGCCGCCGCGACGCGCTCGCCGCCCTGGTCGAACGGGCCGAGGAGGCCGGCTTCACGGCATTGATGTTGACCGTGGACGCGCCCCGGATCGGCCGCCGGCTGCGCGACCTGCGCAACGGCTTCGCCGTCCCGCCGCAGATCCGCGCCGTCAACCTCGACCCCGCGCTGATGGCCGCCAGCCACCGCGCCGACGCGGGCTCCTCCGGCATCGCCGACCACGCGCTGGAGCAGTTCGACCCCAGTCTGACCTGGTCCGACCTGGCCTGGCTGCGGGAGCGCAGCCGCCTCCCGCTGGTCCTCAAGGGCATCCTGACCGCCGAGGACGCCAGGCTCGCCGTCGAGCACGGGGTGGACGCCGTGGTGGTCTCCAACCACGGCGGCCGCCAGCTGGACGGTGCGCTGCCCGCCCTCGCGGCGCTGCCCGAGGTGGTCGCCGCCCTCCCGCCCTCCGTCCCGGCGCTGCTCGACGGCGGCGTCCGCAGCGGCACCGACATCGCCGTCGCGCTCGCGCTCGGCGCCCGTGCCGTCCTGGTCGGCCGCCCCGTCCTCTGGGGGCTCGCCACCGAGGGCGAGGCCGGCGTGCTCCGCGTGCTCGACCTGCTCCGCGACGAACTGGAGCACACCCTGGCCCTTCTGGGCCGCCCCACGCTCGCCGACCTGGACGGAACCGCCCTCGCGCCCTGGCCCACCGCCTGACGCGCCCCCGCCGCGACCCCCCCCGCCGGGGCCTCGCGGCCGCTTCGAGCGCAGGTGCCCCCGCACCGAAGCCCCAAGCCGAGGCCCCGAAGCTCCGCACCGCACGACAGAGAGACACGACATGAAGAACCAGGACGCCTTCCCCGGCTGGGACTGGGACGACCCGGACGACCTCGCCGTCCGCCTCGACGCGGTCAGCGCCGACGTCGCCACCTGCCGGAAGCTCGAACCGGCCGCCGGCGGGCTCCCGCAGGACCACCAGGGCCTGCGGGAACTCGGCATCACCGGTGTCGAGTTCGCCGCATTCCGGACGGCCCACCCGGAGGGCCTCGGCACCGACCTGACCGCGCTGCGCAGCCCCGACGCCACCACCGAACCCGGCACCCTCTACCGCGTCGACGGCGACCGCTGGTTCACCCAGCTCGACATCGGCCGGCCGCTGCCCTTCGCCGACGCCGCCGTCGACTGGGTCTACGCCGAGCACCTGATCGAGCACGTCACCATGCCGGTCGCGGTCGGCTGGCTGCGCGAGGTCCGGCGGGTGCTGCGCCCCGGCGGCGTCCTGCGGATCACCACCCCCGACCTGGCCCGGTACCTGGTCGGCTACGCGACCGACGACGGCTTCCTCGCGAAGCACCGCCGGCGCCTCACCACCATGGGGTTCGGCCCGCCGATGCCACCGCGCCCGGCCTTCCTGGTCAACCAGATCTTCCGGCACTACGGCCACCAGTGGATCTACGACCTGGACGAGCTGCGGCACGTCCTCACCCTGGCCGGCTTCGAGGCCGACCGGATCCGCCACTGCGCCTACCGGCAGGGCGTCCGCGCCGACGTCGCCGACCTCGACACCGCGTTCCGCACCGACGAGACGATCTACGTCGAGGCCGACCGCTGAGCCGGATCGCCCGACCCCCGCTGTCCGATGGGATCACCATGCCGCTGCACCCCCAGGCCCAGGCCCTGCGCGAGCGCCGCGCACGGGCCGGCACGCCCCCGCTCTACAGCCTCACCCCGGCCCAGGCCCGCGCCGCCGACCTCGCCGACATCCGGGCCGCCGCCGGCACCCCCGAGCCCGTCGCGGCCGTCGAGGAGCACCGCATCCCCGGCCCCGGCGGTGAACTCGCCCTGCGGCTCTACCGACCCGAGCCGCCCGGTCGGCAACTCCCCGCGCTGCTCTACCTCTTCGGCGGCGGCTGGACGCTCGGCTCGCCCGACACCAGCGACGCGATCTGCCGCCGGCTGACCAACGCCGTCGGCTGCGTCACCGCCTCCGTCGGCTACCGCCTCGCCCCCGAGCACCCCTTCCCCGCCGCCGTCCACGACTGCCGTGCCGCCGCCCGCTGGCTGGCCGGGAACGCCGAAGGCCTCGGCTTGGACCCGGCCCGGCTGGCCGTCGGAGGCGACAGCGCCGGGGGCAACCTCGCCGCCGCCCTCACCCTGCTCGCCCGCGACGAGGGCGGCCCGGCCCTGTGCCACCAACTGCTGGTCTACCCCAACACCGACCACCGGGCCGCCTCCGCGGCGGCGGGGGAGCAGCACGACGACCCGCTGCTCTTCAACCGCCGTTCGGTGGCGTGGTACTGGGGGCACTACCTGGCCGACCCCGCCGACGGCGACCACCCGCTCGCCTCCCCGCTGCGCGCCCCGAGCCTGGCCGGGCTGCCGCCCGCCACCGTGATCACCGCGGAGTACGACCCGCTGTGCGACGAGGGGGAGCGCTACGCGGAGGCGCTGCGGGCGGCCGGCGTCCCGGTCGAGTCGCGCCGGTACGCGGGCATGCCGCACGGCTTCTTCGCCATGACGGGCGTGCTGGACGCGGCCGGGGAGGCCCAGCGGTACGCCGCCGAGCGGCTGCGCGAGGCCCTGCGGTGACGGCCGGCCGAGCGCTCGCCGAGCCCGCCGCCCCCGTGGTCGAACCCCTCGCGCTGGCCGGGCTGCACGCCTCGCTGTCCGATCCGCTGCTGGACGCGATGACCTTCCTCAACGAGGTCACCACCCGCTACCCCCGGGCCGTCTCCTTCGCCCCCGGCCGCCCCTACGAGGGCTTCTTCGAACCCGAGGACGTCCACGGTCACCTGGACGCCTATCTGGACCACCTCGCCGCCCGGGGCCTCGACCGGGACGCCGTGCGCACCACGCTGTTCCAGTACGGCCCGACCAAGGGCGTCATCGCCGACCTGGTCGCCCGCACCCTGGCCAACGACGAGGGTCTGGTCGTAGCCCCCGAGTCCCTGGTGCTCACCGTCGGCGCCCAGGAGGGCATGCTGCTGACGCTGCGCGCCCTCTGCGCCGGCCCCGAAGACGTCCTGCTGGTCAGCTCCCCCTGCTACGTCGGCGTCACCGGCGCCGCCCGGCTGCTCGACCTGACCACCGTCCCCGTCCCCGAGGGCCCCGACGGCGGACCCGACCCGCAGGCCGTCCGCGCCGCGGCCCGGGCCGTCCGGGCCGGGGGCCGCCGCCCGCGGGCGCTCTACGTCGTCCCCGACTTCGCCAACCCCTCGGGCACCAGCATGTCCGTCCCGGCCCGGACGAGGCTGCTGGACGCCGCCGCCGAGGAGGGGCTGCTGGTCGTCGAGGACAACCCGTACGGCTTCTTCGCCCGCGACCCCGGTGAGCGGCCCACCCTGAAGGCGCTGGACCGGCGCCGCCAGGTGGTCTACCTCGGCTCGTTCGCCAAGACCTGCTTCCCCGGCGCCCGGCTCGGCTACGTCGTCGCGGACCAGGAGGTGGCCGGGCCCGGTGGCCGGCGGTCGCTGCTCGCGGACGAGCTGGCGAAGCTGAAGAGCATGACGACGGTCAACACACCGGCGCTCAGCCAGGCCGTCATCGGCGGCATGCTGCTGCGGCACGACTGCCGGCTGCGGGCCGCCAACGCCCGCGCGACGGCCTACTACGCGGCCAACATGGCGGCGCTGCTGGCCGAGCTGGAGCGGCACTTCCCCGCGGCCGAGCGCCGCAGGCTGGGCCTGTCCTGGAACGAGCCGGAGGGTGGCTTCTTCGCCGTACTCACCGTCCCCTTCACGGCCGACGAGGCGGCCATGGAGCGCTGCGCCCGGGACCACGGCGTGCTCTGGACGCCGATGGCGCCCTTCTACCCGGCGGGCGGGGGAGAGCGCCGGCTCCGGCTCTCCGTCAGTTCGCTGACCGAGCGTCAGATCGTCGACGGAGTGGCGGACCTGGCCCGCTTCATCCACGCCGAGGCCCGGGCGACGGCGGCCCGGGCGCGATAGCGACGGCACGAGGGCGGGGCCGGGGCTTGGAGAAGCCCCGGCCCCGCCCTCGCGCCCCCACCGTGCTGCGGACTCAGCGCACCCGGGTGGAGAAGAGCCGGGCCGAGCAGTACACGGACGCCACCGTCATCAGGACGACGACCAGCAGCCCCTGCCAGACCACGCTGTCCCCGACATGGCCGGAGAAGAGCGCCCGCATGCCCTCCACCGCCCAGTAGAAGGGGTTCCACTTGGCCATGGTCTGCTGCCACACCGGTGCCAGCGCCAGTGGCAGCAGGACGCCGGACAGCAGCGCGATCGGCTGCGCGAGGGTGTTCACCACCGGGGCCATCGCCTCGTCGGCCGGCAGCACCAGGGCGATGCCGTAGGAGATCGCCGAGGTCATCAGGGCCAGCAGGCCGAGCAGCAGGTACGCCAGCAGCAGGTCCAGCGGTGCCACCCGCAGCCCGAACGGCAGCGCGATCAGCGTGATCAGGACGGCCTGGACGAGCAGCGCCACCGTCTCGCGCAGCGCCCGGCCGAGCAGCAGGGCCAGCCGGCTGACCGGGGTCACCCGGGACCGCTCGATGATGCCGGCCTTCAGCTCGCCGAGCAGGCTGAAGCCGGTGTACAGCCCGCCGAAGATGCAGAGCACCGCCAACAGGCCCGGTACGTAGATCTGGTAGGCCTCGGCGTAGGTGGTCGCGCCCATCGGCGCCAGCACCTTCTTGAGCAGTGGTGCGAACAGCAGCAGATAGAAGACGGGCTGGATCAGCCCGACGGCGATCCAGATCGGGGTTCGCCACATGAGCAGCAGCTGTCGCTGGAAGACCAGCCAGGTGTCGCGGGCGAGCTTCATGAGGGCCTCTCGGGGATCAGGGCGTGTCTGACAATTCGCGTCGGATCAGCGCGCGGCGTTGGGGTGCGTGCATCGCAAGGCGGAGGAGGGAGTAGACGCGGTGGGGGCACCTCCCGGCCGAAGGCTGGGGGCCATCGGCGACCGACGACAACGCAGCGAGGTGCGTGCCCCAACGCCGCGCGCGCGGCGGGAATTGTCAGACACGCCCCAGCGCTCAGGACTGCTCGATGGAACGGCCCGTCCGGGCCAGGAACACGTCGTCCAGGCTGGGCCGTTGCAGCTGCACGGTGCCGGGCACGACGCCCGCGCCGTCCAGGGCGCGCAGCAGCCGCGGGATCGCGGCCGCGCCGTCGTCGAGGTAGAGCCGCAGGCCGTCGTCGCCCTGCGCCTCCAGACGGCGCAGGTACGGCTCCTCGCGCAGCGCCTTGGTGGCGCGTTCGGTCTCGCCGGCCGCGAGGCCGACCAGGACGACGTCCCCGGAGATCTCCCGCTTCAGGGTCTCGGGCGTGCCCTCGGCGACGATCCCGCCGTGGTCGACGATCGCCACCCGGTCGCAGAGCGCGTCGGCCTCCTCCAAGTAGTGCGTCGTCACCACGACGGTCAGGCCCTCGGCTTTCAGGCGCCGGATCTCGGCCCACACCTGTCCCCGGCTGGCCGGGTCGAGGCCGACCGTGGGCTCGTCGAGGAAGAGCACCTGGGGCGCGTGGATGACGCCCAGCGCGATGTCCAGCCGGCGGCGCTGGCCGCCCGAGTAGGTGCGGCACGCGCGGTCACCGAACTCGGTGAGCCCGAAGGCCTTCAGGGCCTCTTCGGCCAGCTGCTGGGCCCGTGCCTTGCGGGTGCCGTGCATCCGGGCCTGCAGCACCAGCTCCTCGCGGGCGGTGACGGTGTCGGCGGTGCCGCCGCCCTGGGCGACGTAGCCGATCCGTCGGCGGACTCCGGCCGGGTCGGAGAGCAGGTCGGCGCCGGCGATCCGGGCCGCGCCGCCGTCCGGTCGGATGAGCGTGGCGAGCATGCGCAAGGTGGTCGTCTTGCCGGCGCCGTTGGGCCCGAGGAAGCCGAATATCTCACCTGCGGCCACGTCCAGATCGATGCCGCGAACGGCGTCGACGGCGGCCTGGCCGCGTTGTTTGGACGGATAGGACTTGCGAAGTCCCTTGGTCTCGATCAACCAGAACTCCCGTGCGGGGATGGGTTGCCACGTCGACGACGGCCAGCGCACACAGGGCTGGACGGTCCGTGCGGGGATGGGTGGCCGGGGCACCTGGGAAGCGGTGCTTCGCGCCACACTAGGGTCTGCGGCGCCCCGGATACAATGGCCTAGACCAATGGATTCGATGGTTCTGCCCCGGCTCCGACCAGCGCCTCCAGCCGGTCGGCGGCCGTCACGGCCCCGCCGCCGGCCCGCAGCGCCGCGCCCACCCGGGCGGCGGCCCCGCGGTGCTCCGGTGCGTCAAGAACCTTTCCCAGCGCGGCCGCCAGCCCCTGCGGCGTGACGCGGGCGAACGGCACCCGCAGCCCGACGCCGGCCGCCGCGACCTGCGCCGCGACGAAGGGCTGGTCGTGCCGGATGGGCGCCGCCACCAGCGGCAGTCCGTGCGCCAGCGCCTCGCCGACGGTGTTCATCCCGCCGTGGCACAGCACCGCGTCCAGCGCGCCGCGCGCCATCAGCTCCAGCACCGGCGCCCGCTCCACGGCCACCGCGTGGCGGGGCAGTTCGGGCAGCAGGGCGGCCGGTGCGGCGATCACCGGCTGGACGTCGCCACCGCACAGCTCCAGGGCCCGGACGGCCCGGGCGTGGAAGTCCGCGCCGAGGTCGCCGGCCAGTGTCCCCATGGTGACCAGCACCCGCCGCCGGCCCGGCTCCAGCCGTTCCCAGGGGAAGTGCGGATCGGCCGGCCGCTCGGCGAGCACCGGCCCGACCAGCGCGTAGTGCGCCGGGAAGGGCGTCGGACCGGTCAGCGCGGGCCCGGTCGGTGCCAGCACCAGGGCGGGGGAGAAGCGCGGGTCGGTGTACTCCTCCTCCGGCAGCCCGGCCCGCCGCCAGAGCCCGGAGAGCAGCCCGGTCATCCAGGCCTCGACCTGCGGCAACGCCCGGAACGGGCGCCCCAGCTCCATCGCACCCGGCGCCAGGCTGGCCCAGGGCAGGCCGTGCCGGTGCGCGACCAGCGCCCCCGCCGGTGTGTGCTGGTCGACCAGCAGTGCGTCCGGCCGGAACTCCCGCACCGCCGCGTCCAGCGGCTTCGCGGTGAAGCGCGCGTACGGGACGATGAAGCCCTCCCAGAGCGAGCGCAGGGCGGCCAGTCCGTGCCCGCCCTGCGCCCGGAACGCCCGGGTGCCCGTCCCCAGGACGACCGCCTCGGGCCCGAGCAGTGGCCGCAGCACCGACTCGGTGCCGGTCCACGCCACCTCGTGGCCGCGCGCGGCCAGCTCGTCGGCGATTCCGACGACCGGGTTGACGTGGCCCGTCAACGGTGGCACCACCAGCAGGAATCGGCTCATCGGGTGGGCTCCTCGGCGGGCAGCAGTCGCTGCACATCGGCGACGGTCAGGGCTTCGAGCCCGGCCAGGTCCAGCCCGGCGCGCAGTGCGGCGAGGCCGGACGGTGCCCCGAAGTGCCCGCACAGAAGGGCATCGAGCGCGGTCAGTTCGTACTCGTCCAGCATCAGATCGGCGTCCAGCCGGGCATCCGGGGTGACCAGCGCGGCCCACTCGGGCGGCGCGCCGGCGGCCTCGACCAGCAGGGCGATCAGCTCCGGGCGCACCGGGGCGGCGGAATCGGGGGGTTCACGATCGGTCATGGGGGGGCTCCACCTGCTCGACGGCACGGGGGCGGATGAGTCTGCGAAGGGCCCGAGATCACTTGTGCGACCCGTCGGGCGTCGGAATACTAGCCCGCGTGACCGCACTGGAGGCAGTGGCCGTTCACCTCCCCCACCACACCGTGCCCATTGAGGCAGTGGGCGAGCGAATCGGCCTGACCCCACGTCAACTTCGACTCTTCCGCCGTTTCCACGGCCTGGACCAGCTGCGGCTGGACCCGGACGGGAAGCTGCCCGACCTGCTCGGCGCCGCCGTCGAGGCCTTACCGGAGCTGCGCGGACGCGAACGGCACGTCCGCTTCGTGATCCACGCGCGCAGCATGCCGGTGGCGGTGCCCTATCCGCTCAACCCGCTGCACGACCTGCTGGGCCGCTACGGCCTCGCCCATGCCGCGGCCTTCACCGTGACCCACCACGCCTGTGCGGTGGGTCTGCTGGCCGTCGACCTGGCCGGCCGGCTGCTGTCCGGGGTGGCCGACCCGGAGGCCCTGGCGCTGGTGCTGGCCGGGGAGAAGACCTTCACCAAGGACGCCCAAGTGGTGCCCGAGACCGGGATCTTCGCCGAGGGGGCGGCCGCCTGCCTGGTCAGGGCGACGGGCGAGCGCAACCGCGTGCTCTCCTACGCCGTCCGCCACCGGCCCGAGTTCGACGGCCGTCTGGCCGAGGACGCGGACCTGCTGGCCCGCTACCAGCGCGAGTACCCGGTGGTGATGATCGAGGCGATCGAGGCCGCCCTGGACGAGGCAGGTCTGGACCTCTCCGACCTCGCCCTGGTGCTTCCGCACAACGTCAACCAGGCCTCCTGGCGGATGATCTGCCGGCGGATCGGCTTCCCGGTGGAGAAGGTGGTGCTGGACAACGTGCGCTCGGTCGGGCACAGTTTCGCTGCAGACAGCCTCATCAATCTCCACACCGCCACCACGCGGGGGCTGCTCCGCCGCGGCGACCGCTACCTGATCGCCGCCGCCGGTGTCGGAGCCACCTTCTCCGCCATGGCCGTCGAGCACTGACGCATCGTCGGCTCGGCGTGCCCCGGCGACGCATCGGCAGGGCGAGGACGACCACGCCTCCGCCCGCCGCACCCATTCACCTCTCATGCACGACGGGACGGGACATCCATGTCAGAACCCGCGGTCCAGACCACTGACACCGAGCTGCGCGACCGGATCCTGCGGAGCATCGGCGAGCTGCTGCCGCGCGTCCTCAAGCGCGACCTCCCCGAGATCCCGGAGGACGCCTGCCTGTTCGACGACCTCGGCCTCACCTCGGCCGGCACCATCGAGCTGATCCTGGAGGTCGAGGAGACGCTGGACATCCAGGTCGACGTCGAGCAGATCGGCGAGGACGACCTGCGCTCGGTGACCAGGCTGGCCGACTACGTCGCCGGGCACATCATCCCCGAGGACTGACCGGGTGGCCGCCGCTTCCGCGTCGCCTCCGTCGGCCCTCGGCGTCACCCGGATCCTCGCCCGGTCCTTCGACGGCAGGTCCGAGACCTCGCTCGACCCGGACCTGCGGGTGTTCGTCACGGACCTGGTCCGGCCGTACGGCCTGCCGGTGCGGGAGGACCTCCTGGCCGAGGGTGTCGGCCACTCCTATGCCGAGCTGGCCGAGGGCCTGCTGGGGGAGGCGCTCGCCGACGGCGTGCCGGTGGACCTGCTGATCCTGGCGTTCGACTCGCCGGACGTCCGCCCGGGGGCGCCCAGCTCCCTGGCGCTCAGCCGGTCCTGCCCGGGCTCGCCGCTGGCCTTCGCGCTCTGCGACCAGGGGTCGGCGGTGGCCTTCAGCGCGCTGCGGGTGGCTGCCGAGTACCAGCGCACCGGGGCCTGTCGGCGCGCGGTGGTGGTACTGGCCGAGCAGACCGCGCTGCACTACCGGGCCGCGGCGCCGGTGGAGCTGCCCGAGCGGCACAGCGTCGTCGTCCTGGTCCTCGACGAGACCGCCGGGGCGGAATTGACGATCAGTCAACTGTCTTCGGTCGATGGCGACATGGTGGCCAAAGTGGTCCGTGAGAGGGCGCCGGCGCTGGGGGCGGACGCCGCCGTGCTGCTGGACTCCGGCCTGGCGGTCGACGAGGGCTGCGACGCGGTGCTCACCGCTGCGTCCGGCCGGCCGTTCACCGGCCTCTGGGCGGAGCTGGCCGAGCTGCTGCCCGCGTGGCAGGCGCAGCGGCGGCCGGTGCTCGCCGTCGGCGTCGATGCGAGGTTGGGGGTCCTGAGCACGCTGACCCTCCGGGCCGGTCCGTGACCGCCGATCCGGCCGACACCCCGGCGGCGATCGACCAGGTCGACCTCTGGGTCATCCCCACCGACCAGCCGGACGAGGTCGTCCGGGAGCTCCGTGGCCTGCTGGACCCTGCCGAACTCGCCCGCGCCACCGGCCACGACCGCGCCGGCGCCCCCGCCCGCGACCCCGTGCTCGGCCGCCGCTTCACCGTGGTGCACGGCGTCGTCCGGCTGCTGGTCGCGGAGCGCCTCGGCCTGCGCCCCGCCGAACTCGTCTGGCGGTACGGCCCGCACGGCAAGCCCGAACCGGCGGCGGGGTGCGAGCGGATCGGCGTCAGCTACTCCGGCTCCGGCGCCCTGGCCGTCCTGGCCCTGACCGGGGGCCGGCCGGTCGGCGTCGACGTCGAGGAGATCCGGGACGCGCGGGTGGCCACCAGGGTCGCCGAGCGCTACTTCCCGGGCGCCGAGGCCGAGTTCCTCGCCGGGTCCGACTCATCCGCCGTGCTGGCCGAGCGCTTCACCACCCTGTGGTGTCGCCGCGAGGCCTGCGTCAAGGCCTACGGCGGGCGGCTGGTGCAGGGTTTCGGGCTGCCGCTGGCGGGCCCGGCGCCGCTGCGCCTGGCCCGCCCGGGTGCGCTCGGCGAGGCCCCCTGTGTGGTCGACGACGCTCCGGTGCCCGGGCCGTTCCGTGCCGCCGTGGCGCTGCTCGGCGACCGGCCGTTCCGGCTCCGCAGGCACCGGTGGAGCGCCATGTCATGTGCCAATCAGATTGCCTGACAAGGAAGTTGACGATCCGTCGGCATTACGGACCCATGGTCTGTACCACCCCGTCGGGTCGCTGGTAGCGTCCCGACCCGCACTCCGCTGATACCCCAGGCCGGCCGAAGGGCGCGTACGACGTGACAGAGACCAGCCGGCGGATCACCGTCCGGTACGCCGGCGCGAGCAGTGGCTTCGGGCCGCTGACCCTCGGCCAGGACAACATGATCCGCTGCATCCGGCGCGACAGACCCGAGCAGATCAACAAGGAGTCCGTCTGGCCGGTCCCCGACGGCACGACCCTGCCGGGCGCGCTCGACGCCCTGCGCCGACTCGTCGAGCGGCACGAATCACTGCGGACGGCCTTCCCGCCGGGCCCGGGCCCGGACGCCTTCCCGGAGCGCCAGCTGGTGGGCGGCGAGGGCGAGTTCACCGTCACCGTGCGCGCGGTGGACGGCCCGGCGGCCGACGGCGCCGGCGGGCCCGCCGGGATCGACGCGTTCGCCGACGAGGTGGGCCGGGCCGACGTCGCCGTCCCGTTCGACCTGGCGGCCGGGCCCCGGCTCCGGTTCACCCTGCTGACCGACCACGACCGGGTGCTCCGGCTGGTCGTGGTCGTCTGCCACGCCGGCGCGGACGGCGCCGCGACGGCCCTGCTCATCCAGGACTGGCTCGACCTCGCCGCGGGCAAGGAGCTCCCGCCCGTCACCGCCCGGACCCCGCTGGAGGTGGCGGCGCTGGAGCAGAGCGACCAGGGCCGCCGCAAGGCCGCCGCCGCGCTCCGGCACTGGCGGAAGGTCCTGACCACCGCCCCGCAGGCCGTCTTCGCCGACTCCGGGATCACCGGCCCGCCGAACGGCGTCGCCGCCGTCGTGCTGCGTTCGAGGACGGCCGCCGCCGACCTGGCCGCCACCTCGCGGCGCACCGGCGCGAGCCCCTCCGTCGTCCTGCTCGCCGTCTTCGCGGCCCTGGTGGCCCGGCGGGCGGACCGGACCGACCTCGTCCTGTCGGCGCTCTCCGCGAACCGGCAGCGCGCCGTGATGGCCGACCACATCGGCACGCTCGCCCAGGACGCCCTGCTCGCCCTGGACACCGACGCGGGCGACCTCGACGAGCTGATCGGCCGCGCCAAGGCGGCCTCGCTGGCCGGTTACTGGCACAGCACCCTCCAGGCGGGCAAGGTCTGGCAGCTGATCGAGGACATCGCCCACCTGCGCGGTTCCCGCTTCGCCCGCCAGGTCGTGGTCAACGACCTCAGTCTGACCATCCCCGAGGCGATGTCCGACGCCCGCCCGGCCCCGACGAGCGACCCCGAACTGACCTGGCTGCCCGACCAGCCGGTCGCGGTCCGGGCGATGTTCAACATCCTGCGGACCTCGGGCAGCCTGGAGTTCGCGCTGGTCGCCTGCCCGCAGGTGCTCGACCGCGAGCAGACCGGCCGCTTCGCGCTCGCGGTGCCCGCCGTTCTCGAAGCCGCCGCGCGCGGACCGGTCCCGCTCGCCGAACTGCCCGCCCTGACCGGCCTGGGCGGCGCGGTCCGGGCCGGCGAGTGGCGGCGGATCGAGGGCTCCTGGGTCGACCTGGACGCCGTCCGGGCGCTGGTCGCGGACGTCCTCGGCGCCGCCACCCGGGTCGAGTTCGACGACGGCCGCCTGGTCGCCCGGATCGCCACCGCCGACCCCGGGCTCACCCCGCTCGTCGCCCACCGCACGGTGATCGGGGCCCTGCCCGGCCGCGACACCGTGATGGCACCGCACCACTACGTCGTCCACGCCGCCGCGGCCGACCGTGCCGGGCCGCCGCCCTGGGGCGAGCTGCCGGTGGTCGCCGAGGGCGCCGGCAGGTCCCCGGAGGTCGAGGGCCGGCTCGCGCCGCCCGGCTGAGCGCCCGGAAGCGACGCGGCCCCACCGCGGCGGCGCGCTCCGTCCACCGGGAGCCCCGGTGGACGGAGCGCGACCCTGAGCGACTCACCCGAACGGGGGTGGCGCGTCCACCGCGCGGTTCACTCCTGCGCGCCGTCCCAGGAGCAGACGGACGTCGCTCCCGAGGTCAGCCCCCACGGGCTGGGCACGTCGCCCGGTTCCTCCGGGTCGGTCTGCAGCGGCAGGCGGTCGACCACCTCGACCAGCGCCGGCGGCAGTTGCGGCGCCAGCCCGCGGTGGCAGCGCGAGAGGATGTCGCGCCGCACGGCGTCCGGCAGCAGCGGCCGGTCCGCGCGCAGCGGCGCCCGGCCGGCCGGCAGCGGGCGCGGCCGTGGCGGGCCCTCGGCGGTGGCGAGCTGGTCCGACCAGGCCCGCCAGTAGTCGGCGTCGTCCGTCTCGCCGAACCGGAGGTGGTAGAGGTGCAGGCAGTACGCCGCCGTGCCGCTGCCTGACCCGGCCGCGAAGCGCCACCAGTACTCGGCGCCCTCCTCGCGGCCGGTGGCGTAGAGCAGCGCGGCGAACACCTCGGCCCCCTCCGGCTGGATCCGCCGCGCGTTGACCAGCAGATCCAGGCCACGGGACGCGTTCGGGGCGCCCAGCACCAGGGCGACCACCAGCCCCAGCTCGAAGGCGGCCTGCTCGTGCTCGGACGGCAGATGTGCGGGGGCCGCCGTCAGCCTGGCCTGGCGCAGCACGGCGATCCGTTCGGCGTGCGCCCGTTCGGGCCGGGGGACGCGCAGTGCGGCCGTCGGGCCGGTGGCGGGCGGGCCGGCGCCCGTCGGGCCGGCCGGTGCGCCGGGCGCCTCGGCGCCGTGCCGGGGGATCACTGCTCGCCTCCGCGGTCCGGCAGTTCGCGCACACCGAGCCGTTTGGCCAGCCGTTCCCGGGCGTGCCGGAGGTTGGAGTGGACGGTCGCGACGGGCCGGCCCAGGTAGGCGCCGATCACCTTGACGTGCAGGCCGAGCAGGTAGCGCAGGACGACCACGTCCCGCTGCCGGTCCGGGAGTTCGAGGATCGCCGCGTACAGCCGGACTTCGTCGGCCTCGCTGTGCAACAGTCCGTTCGCGACGTCCTTGAAGGCACCGATCACCGCCGCGAAGGTGGCGGCCTCCACCTCGACCTGCTGTTCGCCGGCCACCCAGTCGGCGACGTGCTGGTTCGCCAGCCGCCACGCGTAGGCGGCCGGCTCCTCGAACCGCAGGACCTGGGCCCAGTACCGGGCGAGGTCCTCCTTCACCGCCTCGACGATCAGCGCCGCGTCCGCACGGTTGCCTATCCGGGTCAGGGCGAGGGCCCGCCAGGCCGGCTCGTGGGTCTCGCAGAACGCCGAGTAGGCCAGCTCCAGGCGGATGTTGGCGTTCTCCGGGCCGGTGTACCCGTCACCTCCGACGTCCTCGCGGCCGGGGTCCGGACCGTCCCCCCGGCCGCCGCCCGCACCGGTGCCCGCCGGTGCGGGACCTCCCCGGTGCCCGAGCGTGCGGACACTCCTGTCGATCGTCATCGAACCTGCCTTCCGCGGTCGCCGACCGATCGCCGGCCGCCTGAGGGTGCGGACTCCGTGCCTGCCGCGCTCATTCCATCAGTTCCGTCACTCCGGGCTGCACTGCGAGCACCGACTGTCATCACGTCCGATGTGCGGATCATCGGCCCCGCCGAACTCGACCGGACGGGGCGGTGATTGGCCGCCGGGTAGCGTGGGCAGCAATCGGTGAGTCCTGCGGCGGGGGAGAGCGATGAGCCTTTACGACGGGGTCGACCTACGACTGAACGTGCCGCACTCGGCGCGGATGTACGACTACTTCCTCGGCGGCTTCACCAACTTCGCCGCCGATCGCGAGGCGGCCGGGCGGGCGCTCGCCGTCCTCCCCTGGGTGCGTTCCGCCGCGCGCGCCAACCGGGCCTTCGTGCACCGCTCGACGCGGGTCCTCGCCGAGGCCGGTCTCGACCAGTTCCTCGACATCGGCACCGGCATCCCCACCTCGCCGAACCTGCACGAGATCGCCCAGGCGGTGAATCCGCGGGCCCGGATCGTCTACGTCGACAACGACCCGATCGTGCTCTCGCACGCCCAGGCCCTGCTCACCGGCGCCCGCGAGGGCCGCACCGCCTACGTCGAGGCCGATCTCGCGGACCCGGCGGCCCTGCTCGCCGCGCCGAGTCTGCGCGATGCGATCGACCTCGCCCGCCCCGTCGCCCTCTCCCTCAACGCCGTCCTGCACTTCATCCCCGACGGCCCCGGTGCGCCCGACGGCTCCGGCGCCCGCCGCGCCCATGCGATCGTCGACCACCTGAAGGCCGCCCTCGCGCCCGGCAGCGCCCTCGTGATCTCCCATCTCACCGCCGACCTCGCGCCCGAGGAGATCGCCCGCGTGACCGGCATCTACCACTCCGCGGGCACGCCGCTCCAGGCCCGCACCCACCAGGAACTCGCCGGGTTCCTCGCCGGCTGGACGGTCCTCGCCCCCGGTCTGGTCCCCGTCCCGCGGTGGCGGCCGGCCGACCCCGACGACATCGCCGTCACCGACGTCGAGGCGTCCGGCTACGCGGCCGTGGCCGTCAAGCCGTAGCGGCCCGGCGGCGGGCTCCCCGCGCCTCCCACCCCCGGTGCGGACGGGCGCGGGTCGGCCCAGACTGGTCGTGGAGCCTGCCCCGAGGAGAGTCATGCTGCTCGGACTCACCACCGCCCTGGTCGCGACCGTCTGCTTCGGCTTCGGCTCGGTCTTCCAGGCGCGCGGCGCGCGATCGGCGCCGCGGGCGGACCGGGTGCGGGTCGGGCTGCTGGCCGCTCTCGTCCGCTCCTGGCAGTTCCTGCTGGGGACGGCGCTGGACATCGGGGGCTTCGCGCTGAGCGTCGTCGCGCTGCGCAGCCTGCCGCTCTTCCTGGTCCAGGCGGTCACCAACGCGGGCCTCGCGGTGACGGCGCTCGCCGCCGTCTGGCTGCTCGGCGCCCGGCTGCGGCGCGGCGACGTGGCCGGGATCGTCGCGGTGGTGGTCGGACTCACCCTGCTGGCCCTGGGCTCCGGGCGCGAGGGCCGCGAGTACGCCGCGCCGGCCTTCCACTGGGCCCTGCTCGCCACCACGGTCCTGATGCTCCTGCTCACCCTGGTGCTGGCCCGCCGGGACGGCAACGTCGCGGCGGCCGGTCTCGGCCTGCTCGCGGGCATCGGCTTCGGGGTGACCAGCCTGGCCGTCCGGGTCCTCGACGTCGACGGGGTGGCCGGCGTCCTCACCGACCCGGCGGCGTACGGGCTGGCCCTCGGCGGCCTCGGCGGCTACCTGGCGTACGCGCTCGCGCTGCAGCGCGGCACGGTGACGGCGGCGACGGCGGCCGGAACGGTGACCGAGACCTTCGGCCCGGCGCTGGTCGGAGTGGTCGCCCTGGGCGACGCGGCGCGCCCGGGCTACGCCTGGTGCGCGCTGGCCGGCTTCGCGGTGGCGGTCGGCGGCACCTTCGTGCTCTCCCGGTTCGGCGAGGTGGAGGCCGAGCTGGGGCCGACCGCGGCGGGGGCCGAGGGCCGGGCCGAGGAGGCGGCGCTGCCACCCCGGTAGCCCGGACGGCGCCCCCGTGCGAAGGTGACTTGCCGGACAAAACGGACGGCCAGGTGTGCAGTGGACGGGAGCAGCCATGGTGGACGAAGGCCATCACCGGCCCCGGCGGCCCGACCGGCTCCGGAGGCCCGCGGCCGAGCCGCCGGTGGCGCTGATCACCGGCGCCTCCTCCGGCATCGGCGCGGCCACCGCCGTCCGGCTGGCACCGTCCGGCTGGCAGCTGCTGCTCTCCGGCACCGACCGCACCCGGCTGGACGGCATCGCCGCCCGCACCGGCGGCCGGGCCCTGCCCGAGGACCTCTCCAAACCGGACGGCCCGCAACGCCTCACCGAGGCGGCGCTGGCCGCCGCCGGCCGGGTCGACGTCCTGGTCGCCAGTGCCGGCCTCGGCTGGCGCGGGCCCTTCGCCCGGACCCCCACCGACACCCTGGACCGGATGATCGAGGTCAACCTGGCCGCTCCGCTGCGACTGGTCCGTCTGCTGCTCCCCGGCATGCTGGAGCGCCGGCGCGGCCGGATCGTGCTGCTCGGCTCGATGGCCGGGGAGGTCGGCGTGCGGGACGAGGCCGCCTACGCGGCCACCAAGGCCGCGCTGGCGATGTTCGCCGAGAGCCTCTGGTACGAGCTGCGCGGCACCGGCGTCGGCGTCCGGATCGTCCTGCCGGGCCCGGTGGACACCCCCTTCTTCGCCCGCCGCGGCACCCCCTACCAGCGTGAACGGCCCCGCCCGGTGAGCCCCGAACGGGTCGCCGACGCCGTGATCGGGACGATCACCACGTCCTGCGACCGGCCCTTCGTCCCGCGCTGGCTCGGCTTCGCCGCACGCGTCCACGGCGCCGCTCCGGGGGTGTTCCGGCGCATGGCGTCCAGGTTCGGCTGACCGGGGCGGCACGGATGGACGGGGCGCGAACGGCCCGCCGGGCGGTCCTCGCCGCGGCGGGCGCCGAGCTGCTCCACCTCGCCCCGTCCGCCGTCCGCCTGCCGCCCGTCCGCCGGACGCTCGCCCGCCGCACGGCCGGGTACGGCGACACCCCCCGGCACGTCGCGCTGACCTTCGACGACGGCCCGGACCGGCGCAGCACCCCGTACGTCCTCGACGCCCTGGACGGGCTCGGTGTCCGGGCCACCTTCTTCCTGCTCGGCACGATGCTGGAGCGGGCCCCGGAGCTCGGCCGCGAGCTGGTGGCCCGCGGTCACGAGGTGGCCGTGCACGGCTGGTACCACCGCCCCCAGTGGTACCCGGCCCCCGCCCGTGACCTGCGCGAGCTGCGCCGCGCCACGGAGGCGGTCACCGACCTCTGCGCCGCCCGCCCGCTCTGGTACCGCCCGCCCTACGGCGTCCTGACGGCCGGCCCGGCGCTGGCCGCCCGCCGGCTCGGCCTGCGGACCGTGCTCTGGACGGCCTGGGGCCGGGACTGGACCGACCACGCCACCGCCGCCTCCGTCCACGCGACCGCCCGCCCGGGCCTCGTCGCCGGCGCCACCCTCCTGCTGCACGACTCCGACTGCACCTCCGCCCCCGACTCCTGGCGCGCCACGCTCGCCGCCCTCCCCCTCCTCGCCGTCCACTGCCGGGACCACGGGCTCGCCCTCGGCCCCCTGCGCGACCACGGAGTGCCGGGCCGCGCGGCGGACCGGCACCGGGTGCGGTGACCGCCCCGCCGGGCGGCTACGCCAGCCCGACCCGGGCCAGGGCGGCCCCGAACCCCGTCCGCCAGCCCGCCGGGGAGGCGCCGGCGGACGGCGGCGGCGCCGGGCGGTCCAGTGCGGCGAGCGCGGTGCGGACCACGTCGGCCGGGCGGGCCGAGGTGACGTCGGCGTGGCCGAGCTCCAGCTCGTGCTGGAGGTTGTCCCGGCCGTGGCCCTGGACGACGTCCAGCAGGAGCAGCCGGCGGCCGAGCGCCCGGGCCTCGCTGCAGGTGTCGCCGGAGCTGGTCACCACCAGGTCGGCGGCGGCCATCAGCGCCGGGATCCGCTCGGTGTAGCCGAACGGGTGCAGGTGCGGGCGGCGGCCGGCGGCGTGGCGCAGCCGGCGCTCCAGCTCGCCGTTGCGCCCGGCCACGGCGAGCACGTGCGGTCCGGCGTCGGCCAGGTCGGCGGCGGTGCGGGCGAGCGGGCCCAGCCCCCAGGAGCCGGACATCAGCAGCACGCACCGCGCGTCCGGCGGCACCCCGAACTCGCGCCGCGCCGCCGTACGGGTCGGCGGGTGGTAGAACGGCGCCCGCAGCGGCGCCGGCAGCACGGCGATCCCGGCCTCGGGCCGGTAGCGCCGCACCGCGCACGCCGCGACCTCGGAGGTGACCAGGAAGAGGTCGGTGCCCTCCTGCACCCAGAGCCGGTGCGGCGTGACGTCGGTACAGAGCACCAGGTGCCGGAACGCCGGCCCGCCGGCCCGCCGGGGCAGCCGGTTCACCGCCGAGGTCGCGGTGGCGAACACCGACACCACGAGCTCCGGCCGCTGCTGCGCGACCAGCTCCCGCAGGGCCGGGACCAGCCGGGTCCGGGCCGCGGCGTCGGCCAGCAGGGCGAGGCGGGCGCCGGGCCGCAGCGCCGCGAAGTGGAAGGCGTCGTAGACCCCGGGCAGGTCGAGCAGCCGGCGGAAGACCGCCTCGCCGGTCGCGCCCGCGCGCTGCCCGAGCAGCGCCATCGCGTCCACCGTGGCCGTGGTCCAGCCGCGGGCCCGCAGCGAGTCGGCGCAGGCCTGGGCCATCACGTCGTGGCCCTGCCCGAGCGAGCCGGAGACCAGCAGGGCGTGCGGCACCGGGGCGCCGCCTCAGGAGGCGCCGGCGGCGGGGCCGCCCTCGCCGCGGTACCAGTCCGCGTACCGCCGCAGGCCGTCCGCGAAGTTGGTCCGCGGCGACCAGCCGAGCAGCCGCTTCGCCTGGGCGGCCGAGATGCGGCGCCCGGCGTAGTCGGCGGTCCGGGCCTCGATGTGCGAGATGGTGACCGGGCCGAGCAACTCGTCGACGGTGTCGGCGATGTCCCGGACGGAGACGGCGGTGGATCCCTCCAGCGCGAAGGTCTGGTCCTCGGCGGCGGGGGAGAGGGCACGCACGTGCGCGTCCGCGAGGTCCTCGACGTAGACGAAGTTGCGGCTCTGCCGGCCGTCGCCCGCGATGGTGATCGGCCGTCCGGCCAGCGCGGCCTGCACGAACCGGGCGACCACCAGCTCGTCCCGCATCCGCGGCCCGTACGGGATGCCGTAGCGCAGGATGGTGAAGTGCTGCCCGTACAGCTCCCGGTAGCTGTGCACCAGCATCTCGGCGGCCAGCTTGGTGGCGACGTACAGGTGCCCGCTGTGCTCCAGCTCGATGGGCACGTGCTCGTCCAGCTCCTGCTCGCCGCTGTCCAGCTGGTCGTCGGTGAGGGCGGCGCCGTAGACCCAGACGGTGCTCGCCAGCACGGTGCGGCTGAGACCGCTGCGCCGGGCCGCCTCCAGGACGCTCTCGGTGCCGTCGATGTTGATCCGCACGGCCCGGACCGGGTCGGCGGCGACGTGCTCGACATCGGCCATCGCTGCGAGGTGGAAGACCACCTCGCAGCCGTCCAGGGCGGCGGTGAGGGCGGGCAGGTCGAGGATGTCGATGCGGGCGTGCTCGGCGTCGGTGTTGAGGTACTTGTCGGTGGTGTCCACCGCCAGCACCTCGTGGCCGGCTGCGAGCAGCCGGTCCACGACGTGTGAGCCGATGAATCCGCATCCCCCGGTGACGGCTACGCGCACGTTCTCTCTCCTTGTCCGGCCTTCTCCCGCGCCGTCCGGGCCGGGCTGGCCGGCCGGGCGGCGGGGACTCTCTGGGCGGTGCGGGTGGACGGGGCGGGGCGGGGCCGCTCCGGGGACGTCCCGGTGGCTCCGGTCGTGCCGGGCACGCTGGTCGTCGCGGTCGTCGCGGTCGTCGCGGTCGTCGCGGTCGTTCCGGTCGTCCCGGTCATCCCGCGAACCGGTGGTGGACGGCCGAGACCGCCTCGATCACCTGGTCGGTCTCGTCCTCGGTCATGTCGGAGTGCACGGGCAGGCAGATCTGCCGCGCGCAGAGGTCCTCGGCGACCGGCAGCGGCCCGCGCCGGTAGGGGGCCAGCACCGGCTGGAGGTGCAGCGGCAGGTCGTACACCTCGCCGGAGAGCCGCACCCCGTACTCCTCGGCCACCGCCCGCTTGAACGCCGCGCGGTCGACGCCGGCCGGGAGCAGCGCGACGTACTTGTAGTAGTTGCCGCGGCAGCCGACCGGCTCGACCGTCGGCCGGAGGCCGTCCAGCCCGGCGAGCGCCGCGTCGTAGCGCTGGGCCACCCGGCGCCTGGTCTCCACGAACTCCTTGAGCCGGCGCAGGTGCACCGCGCCGACGGCGGCGTTCAGCTCGCTCAGCCGCCAGGAGGCGCCGAACCGGACGTGGTGGTTGGTGGTGAACGACCCCTTGCCCTGGTCCCGGTGGATCCGCGCCTCGTCGCGCAGCTCGGGCGACTCGGTGAGGATCATGCCGCCCTCGCCGCTGGTGGTGACCTTGGTCGGGTAGAACGAGAAGGCGCCGGCCAGGCCGAACGAGCCGGCCGCGCGCCCGCCGTAGCCGCTGCCGTGCGCGTGGGCGGCGTCCTCGACCAGCGGGATGCCCCGGCGGTCGCAGATCGCGCGCAGGTCGTCCACCTCGGGGGTGATCAGACCGCCGATGTGCACCAGCACCACGGCGGCGGTGTCCGGGGTGAGGGCCGCCTCCAGCGTGTCGGGGGAGAGCGCGAACGTCATCGGGTCCACGTCGGCGATGACGGGGCGCCCGCCGGCGTGCACGATGGCGGCGGCGGTCGCGTAGAAGGTGACCGCCGGGACGACGACGTCGCGGTCCCGGACGTCGACGGTGCGCAGGATGATCTCCAGCGCGGCGGTGCCACTGGCGACGGCGACGGCGTGCGAGGCGCCGTGCTCGGCCGCGAAGGCCTGCTCGAACCGCTCGGTCCACGGGCCGAGGGTCAGCGCGCCGGTGGCGAGGATCTCCGTCACCGCGTCCGCGACGGCCGTGCGGTCGCTCTCGTCGAACACGATGCGAGCGGCTGGAACGCCCATGGGGCCACCTCCGGCAGCAGGATGAACAGGTCATCGGACGGGTCGGTTCCGGCCGGACCGGACATGACGGTCGGGCCAGGCACATCACGCTACTTCGCCCGCCCGCTCCCGGCCCGTCGTCACCGCCCGCCCGGGTGACCGCGCGGTCACCGGCCCGTCGGCCAGGGCAGGCCCGGCGGGCGCCGCCGCCCCCAACCGGGCGGCCGGAAGGGCCCGGGAGGCCCGACCGCTGCTCCCCACAGCGGACCGCGACTCCGCCGTCCGGGTAGTGCGCTACTGCGCACGGACTACGTGAACGGCCTGCACAGCGATGACGACGCGGCGGCCCCCGCCGACCGAGGATGGCCATGCTCCGGGCGACCCGGGCCGTGCCGCGGCCCCGTGCCCGGGCCGCACCCGTGCACGTCATCCGAAGGAGTCTGCTCTCCCGTGGCCACATTCCTGTACCGCCTGGGCCGATGGGCCTTCCTCAGGCGCCGCCTGATGGCCCTGCTCTGGGTCGCCCTGCTGGCGACCGCCGGAGTTCTGGCCGCCAAGGCACCGGCGGCACCCGACGACGGCTTCGCGATGCCGGGCACGGAAGCACAGCAGGCCTTCGACCTGATGGACGAGCGCTTCCCCGGCAGCACCGCCGAGGGCGCGTCGGCCCGCCTGGTCTTCGTCGCCCCCTCCGGGCAGAAGATCACCGCCGGTAGCAACCAGCAGGCCGTGGAGCGGACGGTCGCCGAGCTCGCCCACGGCGAGCAGGTCACCGGCGCGGTCAGCCCGTTCCAGGCGGGCGCCGTCTCCAAGGACGGCTCGACCGCCTACGCGACGGTCAGCTACGACGCGAAGCCGGGCTCGCTGACCACGGCCGCCACGGACGCCCTCCAGCAGGCGGCGCAGCACGGGCGGGACGCCGGTCTCACGGTCGAGATCGGCGGCTCCGCACTGCTGGGCGGCGGGGAGGCGGGCGGCACGACGGAGGCCGTCGGCATGGCGCTCTCCGCGGTCGTCCTGGTGATCACCTTCGGATCGCTGGCAGCCGCCGGGCTGCCGCTGCTGACCGCACTGGTCGGCGTCGGCCTCGGCATCGCCGCCATCACCGCCCTCGGCAGCACCCTCGGCCTGTCCACCACGACCAGCACGCTGGCGATGATGCTCGGCCTCGCGGTCGGGATCGACTACGCCGTCTTCATCGTCTCCCGCTACCGCGCCGAGCTCCTGGACGGGTACGAGCCCCGGGAGGCGGCCGGTCGGGCCGTCGGCACGGCCGGCTCCGCCGTGGTCTTCGCCGGGCTCACCGTCGTGATCGCGCTGGCCGGGCTCTCCGTGGTGGGGATCCCGATCCTCGCCAAGATGGGCATGGCGGCCGCCGGCACGGTGGTGATCGCGGTGCTGGTCGCCCTCACCCTGGTCCCGGCCCTGCTCGGATTCCTCGGCGGCCGGGTACTGCCGCGCCGTGCCCGGCGCACCGCCGCCCGCCGGGGCCGCTCCCGCCGGGCACCGGCCGGCCCCGTCCTCGTCGAGGCCGTCCCCGCCGGGGAGCGGCCGGCCAACGGCGGCACCCGCTGGGCCCGCCTGGTGCTGCGCCGCCCCGTGGCGGTGCTACTGAGCGGTGTCATCGGCCTCGGCATCTTCGCCCTGCCCGCCCTCGACCTGCGGCTCGGTCTGCCGGGCGAGGAGTCCCAGCCGACGTCCACCACCCAGCGCCGGGCCTACGACCACCTCTCCGAGGGCTTCGGCCCCGGCTTCAACGGCCCGCTCACCGTGCTGGTGGACGCCAAGGGCGCCGCCGACCCGAAGGCCGCCGCCGAGCGGGTCGGTCAGGAGGTGGCCGGCCTGCCGGGCGTGGTGTCGGTGTCGCCGCCGGTGTTCAACAAGGCCGGCGACACGGCGCTGATCAACGCGGTGCCGTCCACCGGACCGAGCGCCGCCGAGACGGAGGAGCTCGTCCACACCATCCGCGACCGCTCGGCCGGCCTGAAGTCCGCCACCGGCGCCACCGTCCTGGTGAGCGGCGCGACCGCGATGAACATCGACGTCTCGCAGAAGCTCAGCGACGCGCTGGTGCCCTACCTCGCCGTCGTCGTCGGCCTGGCGGTCGTCCTGCTGCTGGTGGTCTTCCGCTCCGTCCTCGTGCCGCTCAAGGCAGCGCTCGGGTTCCTGCTCTCGGTGGCCGCCGCCCTCGGCGCCGTCGTCGCGGTCTTCCAGTGGGGCTGGCTCGCCGATCTGATCGGCGTGGAGCAGACCGGCCCGGTGATGAGCGTCATGCCGATCTTCATGGTCGGGGTGGTCTTCGGCCTGGCCATGGACTACGAGGTCTTCCTGGTCACCCGGATACGCGAGGCCTACGTCCACGGGGAGGAGCCGGGCGAGGCCGTGGTCACCGGGTTCCGGCACAACGCCCGGGTCGTCACGGCCGCCGCGTTCATCATGATCAGCGTCTTCGCCGGCTTCATCGGCATGGCCGAGCCGATGGTCAAGATGATGGGGCTCGGCCTTGCCGCAGCCGTCGCCTTCGACGCCTTCGTGGTCCGGATGGCCATCATCCCGGCCGCCCTGGCACTGCTCGGCCGCCGGGCGTGGTGGCTGCCGCGCCCGCTGGACCGGATCCTGCCCGACATCGACGTCGAGGGCGCCCGGCTGCAGACCCGGGCACCGGAGCCGGAGCCGGCCAGGCACTTCGTGGGCGTCTGATTCGTTCGACCTGGTCGGGGCCCCCGTCGTCCGCGACGGCGGCCCCGACCGCCCACCCCCGCCGCCCGGCAGGGGCGGGTGGCCGCAGTCGGCAGGAGCCCGCCCGGGGGCGCCGCCACCACCCCCGGATCCAGAGAACACGAGATGACCGACACCTGGCTGCGGCGCCACGCCCGCCACCACCCCCGCCTGTTGGACGCGGTGGCCGGGCTCACCCTCTTCCTCCTGACCGCCGCCGGCACCACGGTCGACGGGACGGGCCGCTACGGCCACCCCGAACCGCTGCCGCTGGCCCTGGCGGCCCTCTCCAGCGCCGTGCTCTTCGCCCACCGGCGCCACCCGCGCACGGTGGCCGCGGTGACGCTCGGCAGCGGGGTCCTGATCGAGCTGACCGCGGTCAAGCCGAGTCCCGCCCTGATCCTGCCGCTCCTGGCCGCGCTCTACTTCCTCGCCGTACGAACCGACCGGCTGACCGCCCGTGTCGCCACGGCCGTCTCGGCGGTCGCGCTCACCGGCACCGCCCTGGTCATCGACTCCGACGCGCCACTGGCCGAGAAGATCGGCGTCGCGACCTGGGTCGTGCTGCCCGGCGCCGTCGGCGACTCGATCCGCAACCGGCGCGCCCACCTGGCCGCGATCGAGGAGCGTGCCGAACGGGCCGAGCGGACCAGGGAGGAGGAGGCCCGCCGCCGGGTCGCCGACGAGCGGATCCGGATCGCCCGCGACCTGCACGACGTCGTCGCCCACCACATCGCCCTGGCCAACGCCCAGGCCGGCATCGCCGTGCACCTGATGGACACCCACCCCGCCGAGGCCCGCGAGATGCTCAGCCACCTCACCGACGCCACCGGCTCCGCGCTCCAGGAGCTCAAGGCCACCGTCGGGCTGCTGCGCCGCGCCGAGGATCCGGAGGCCCCGCTGGAGCCGGCCCCCGGGCTCGGCCAGTTGCCCGACCTGATCAACTCCTTCGAACGCGCCGGCCTGGCGGTCCGCCTCGCCGTCGAGGGCGAGCCGCGTCCGCTCTCCCCTGGAGTCGATCTGACGGCCTACCGGATCGTCCAGGAGTCCCTGACCAATGTGGCCAAGCACGCCCGGGGCGCCGGCGCCGACGTCACCCTCGCGTACTCCGGCAGTCGGGTCGCACTCACCGTCGCCAACGCCACGCCGGCCAGGAGCGGGCCCGTGCCGAGCGGGCCCCGCCTCGCCCCGGCGGTGGCCGGCGCCGCCGGCTACGGGCTCATCGGCATGCGCGAACGCGCCGGCGCCGTGGGCGGCCGGCTCCGGGCCGACCGCCGACCGGACGGCGGCTTCCTGGTCTCCGCCGAACTCCCCCTGCGCACCGGCGCCCGAGACGACAAGGACCACGCATGACCATTCGCGTACTGCTCGCCGACGACCAGGCACTGCTGCGCGGCGCCTTCCGGGTGCTCATCGACGCGGCCGAGGACATGGAGGTGGTGGGGGAGGCCGCCGACGGCCGCGAGGCGGTGGAGCTCGCCCGCGCCACCCGGCCCGACGTCGTCCTGATGGACATCCGGATGCCCGGCGTGGACGGCCTCTCCGCGACGGCCGCGATCTGCGCCGACGAGGAGCTCACCGGCACCCGGGTGCTCATCCTCACCACCTTCGAGATCGACGAGTACGTCGCCCAGGCACTGCGGGCGGGCGCCGGCGGCTTCCTGGGCAAGGGCGCGGACCCGAAGGAACTGCTCGCCGCCCTGCGCACGGTGGCCGCCGGGGACGCCCTGCTCTCGCCCGCCGCCACCCGCGCGGTGATCGACCAGTTCCTCGCCCAGCCCGGGTCCGTCGGCGTCGGCGCGGTCGACCCCGAGCGGCTGTCGGCGCTCACCGCCCGCGAGCGCGAGGTGATGGCGATGGCCGCCACCGGCCTGGCCAACGAGGAGATCGCCGAGCGGATGTACGTCAGCCCGTTCACGGTCCGGACCCATGTCCACCGTGCGATGTCCAAGCTCGACGCCCGCGACCGGGCCCAACTGGTCGCCATCGCCTACCAGTCCGGGCTGGTCCCGGTCGCCCGCCCGCCCCGCTGAGTCCGCCTCGCTGCGTTCGCCCTCGCTGCGTTCGCCCTCGCTGCGTTCGCTCCCGCTGAGGCCGCCCCGCCGGGCGCCTCGGCCGGGCAACACCGCCCGTCCGACCGGGCAGCGGCCGTGCCTCGCACCGGGCAGCGCCGGGGTAGCACCGGGGCACCGTCGGGGCAGCACCGGGGCACCCACAGTGCCCCGGGTCGGCCGCCACAGGCTGACGGGGCACCACCGAGGGTGCGGCCGCCGGGCGTTGGCCCCCGCCGACGGAGCTCTGTCCGGCCCCCGGCAACCGTGCTGTTCCGCCGGCACCGTTACCATGCGCACCAAGGCCCGCCAGCGGGGCGGCCGGAGCTGTTTCCCCAGGTGAACGGGGAGCGGGAGGGGCGAGGATGTCAGGCATGGGGTGGATGTCAGGGAATCGGCAGGGGGAGCGCTGGCCGGGGGTGGACCTGCGGATGGACGTCCCGCACTCGGCCCGGGTGTACGACTACCTCATCGGCGGCAAGACCAACTTCGAGGCGGACCGGACCGCGGCCCATGCGTCCGTCAAGGCGTGGCCGGCCCTGCCGATCTCGATGCGCACCACCCGCACCTTCATGCAGCGCGTGGTCCGCCACCTCGCCGAGGAGCACAAGGTCCGCCAGTTCCTGGACATCGGCACCGGGATCCCGACCTCGCCCAACGTGCACGAGATCGCCCAGGGCATCGCACCGGAGGCCCGCGTCGCCTACGTCGACAACGACCCGATCGTGCTGACCCACGCCCGCGCCCTGATGTCGAGCACCGAGGAGGGCCGCACCTCCTACATCGACGCCGACTTCCGCGACGTCGACTCGATCATGGGCGCCCCCCAGCTGCGCGAGGTGCTCGACCTGTCGCAGCCGGTGGCGCTCTCCCTGATCGCGATCGTGCACTTCGTCCTCGACCAGGACGACCCGCAGGGCATCGTGCGCCGCTTCATGGACGAGCTGGCCCCGGGAAGCTTCCTGGCCCTGACCGTCTTCACGGGGGACACCGACCCGGTGGGCGTGGGCGGCGTCGGCCGCGAATACAACGCGCGCGGCATCCCCCTGCAGATCCGGGACAAGAAGGAGACGCTCGCCTTCTTCGACGGCTTCGAGCTGCTCGACCCGGGGGTGACCCTGGTCCACCACTGGCGGCCGGACGCGGACGCCGCGCCGGTGCGCGACCAGGACATCGCGATGTACGGCGGCGTGGCCGTCAAGCGCGGCTGAACCGCCCGCTGCTGCGCCTGAACGCCCCGCCGGTGGTGCGTCGCCGCCGTCCGAGCCCCGACCCGGGGGAGCGGACGGCGGCGGGTTCCGGGCCCGCGCGCCGGGGTGCGTCAGGCGCCCGTGGTCGTGTCGGATCGCCGTGCGTCAGAATCGGGGCATGGCGATGGCGCGGCACCTGTACTCCTCGGCTCCCGTGGTGGATGGTCTCCCGCTGCTGGGCGAACCCGGGTTCTGGGCCGCGCATCTGGTCGACCTGTGCGAGGGCGAGTCGCCGGAGGCCTTCGGCGTGGACGCCGCCGATGCCGGTGCCGTGCTGGAGCAGCTGCACGACAGGTCGGCCTGGCCGATGTTCACGGTCCCGCTGGAGAACGGCTTCTCGATCGTCGTGCACTACAACAGCGGCGAGGAGTACACGAGCACGGACTGCTTCCTGGTCCACCCGGGCAGCCCCGATGTGGTCCTGGCCAGCACGGATCAGGACCACACCGGCCCGGGCCTGTGCTGGCCGGAGCTCGCCGCGATCCTCCCCGCCCCGAACGGAGCGGTCGGGGTGACCGATCCACACGCCCGGCTGTTGCTGCTCCTGCCGGTGCTGGGCGACTCCGCAGTCCCCGCCGAGGCCCTGGACGCCGTCGCCGAGGCGCTGATCGCCCAAGGCGCCCCTGACGGGTGCGGGCCGCTGGCCCGGCGCCTGCTCGGGGGCCACCCGCTGTGGCGTGCCCACCCCTGGTCGTTCGACACGGACGAGCGGAGCTGGATCTGCGACGGCGAACACAGCCCGCGGCAGACCCCACTCGGTGACCACCTGTCCCGGCACCGGCGGGCGAGGCTGGAGGCCTGCCTCAAGGTGGAGGCCTGCCTCGATCCGGACTCGAACGTCTGAGCCTTCAGGCGGCAACGGCGATCAGCGGGACCGTCCGTCGAGCGGACCGGCAGCAGCCCCCGGCTCCGCCCGTCCCGCCGTCCACGAACGAGGCACGCTTTTCGGGAGTGGCGGTGGCACACTTCGGACACACCACGGGGTGACACCGTGGGGAGGCCGAGTGTGCCCGCACCGGATCCTGGCGGCACACGCGCACCGTCGAGCGAAGGAGCACCGTGGACCGGGGTCGCGGGCGCGATCGTACGGCGGGCGGGGGAGGAGCTCGCCGACGCGGCGGCCGCTGCCGCGCGGTCCGCCGCTCTGTCGGCGCCGCAGGTGGCCCTGACGGGAGGCCTGTTCGCCCTGACCCGCCTGCGCCAGGCGGCGCTGGCAGCCCTGAACGACCGTCTCCCGGCGGCCCGACCGCACCACCCCGACGGCCCGCCGCTGCTCGGCGCGCTGCGACTGGCGGCGAGCGTGACCGGTGCGGCGCTGCCCTGGCCGCTCGATCCGCCGCTGCTCGACGTGCGCACCATGGGGGGCTGAGACGAGGGCCGGACGAGCCGGGGTCAGCCGGTGAACCGGGCGGCCGCCCCCGTCGCGGTCGCCCACCCCGCCCGCCCACCCCGCCCGACCCGCCCGTGCCGTTCGCGCAGCTCGGTCGACGTGATCGCAACGCGGCCTATACTCGGTCTGCTTGACCGACGAACGGCACAACGGGGGGCGTTCATGGAGAGCTACACGGAGACTCCGCTGGGCCTGATCATCCTGATCCTGGGCGGCGTGACGCTGGCTCTGCGGGTGGTGTCGATCCCGCTCCTGCTACGCGCTCAGCAGGCCACCCGTTACCGTGCGGTCGGTCCTCTCGGCCGCCCGGCCGGGCGGCCGGCGGTGCCGGCGGGACTGACGGCGGCGGCGGTCGGCGAGCAGGTGCTCGTCCTCCTGGGCGCGGTCGGCCTGGTGGTCCTGCTGAACTCGACGGTCGGCGACAACAACTTCCGGTACATGATGCCGTCGATCGTCTCGGAGAGCCCGCTGGCCCTCGCCCAGTTCTTCGACGTCTACTACCTCATCGAGCAGCCGGTCTTCCTCATTCCGGCGGTGGCCGCCCTGCTCTGCTGGGTGTTCCTCTGGATCCTGACGCAGCGCAACCTGCTGACCATCGGCATGCCCCCGGGGGTCGGGACGTCCCCCGGCAGTACCGTCCGGCTGATCGGCGGGTTCGTCCTGCGCGTGGCCGCCGGTGCGCTGGTGCTGCCGATCGGAGTCGTCGAGGGTGCGCTGATGTTCCAGATCATCGCGTTCGTGACCAGTAGGCGCCCCTGGGCCCTCGGCGCCGGCTCGACGGCTCACCTCGCGCCCGGTGCTCCGCCCGTCGGTCGGCCCGCGCCCTTCGTGCCGATGCCGGCCGCCCCGGTCGACGCGCCCTGGTCCGTGCCGGCCCCTCCGGCGCCGCAGGTCGCGCCGGCCGTGGCGGTCGGGCGCGTCGCACCTGCCGGGCACACCCCACCGGTCGGGCACACCCCACCGGTCGGGCACATCGCCCACCAGGAGCTGTACCCGTACGAGCCGCGGACGATCGGCGGGTACCAGCTGCTCGGTCGGATCGGGTCCGGTGGCATGGGGACGGTCTACCTGGCCCGCCGCGAGGGCTCGGCCACCCAGGTCGCGTTGAAGACGATCAACCCGGAACTCCTCGGCGAAGCCGAGCTGTTGCGGCGCTTCGAGCGCGAGGCGGAGGTGCTGGCGATGGTGTCCGGCGCCTACACCGCCCGGGTGCTCGACGCCGGTGTGGACTCCGGGCGCCCCTACCTGGCCATGGAGTTGCTGGACGGCCGCCCGCTCGACGTCCACCTGCGCGAGCAGGGGCCGATCCGCTCGCCCGAGGCGCTGCGGGCGCTGGCGCTCGCGCTGGCCGTGGCCCTGCGCGGAGTGCACCGGCTGGGGCTGGTGCACCGGGACCTCAAGCCGGCCAACATCATGATGACGACGGCCGGGCCGCGGCTGCTCGACTTCGGCATCGCGGCCATCGTCGACGGCACCCGGCTGACCCGCACCGGTGGTGGCCCGGGGACGCTGACCTACATGGCGCCCGAGCAGTTCGGCGACGGGCCGGTCGGCCCGGCGGCGGACGTCTGGGCCTGGGCGTGCTGCGTGGTGTGCGCGGCGCACGGGGGGAGTCCGTTCGCGGGTGCCAGTACGGGGGCCGTGATCCGCCGGATCGTCGACACCGGCCCGGAGCCGACGGCCCTGGCGGCCCTCGCGGCGCTCGACCCGGCCCTCGCGGCCGTGGTCGGCCGCGCGCTGACCGCGGACCCGCAGGCCCGGCCCGGCGACGGCGGCGCGCTGCTGGACCTGCTGACGGCGCGGTACGGCCCGGGCAGCACCGAGCCCGACGCGGGTGCGCTCCGCGACGAGATCACCCACGGCTGGCGCACCCTCGGCCTCCGGGCGGACCAGGACCCGGCTCAGCAATGATCCGGCGCCTGCCGTCCGGACCAGCTGGAACGAGAGCCTGACGGCGCCGGGCGCGGGACAGCGGGGGTGACCGGCCGGGGCCGACCCGGAGCGGCGGGTGGACGTTCGGGCCGGCCACCGGCCGCCCGCTCGCCGCGCACCGCCGCGTACCCCTCCTCCGGCCGGTCGGGCGCCGCCGTCCTCGCCGGGCGGCTCGGGCCGTCCCGGCGCAGGATGGAGATCCCGGGCGTCCGAGGGGAGATCCCGGGCGTCCGAGGACGGAACCGGCGACAACGGGAGGCTGTGGTGATCGGAACGGCTGACATCAGGGAGTGGCGCGGCCACGCCGTGGTCGACGAGAAGGACCACCGGATCGGCACGCTGGAGTCGGTGTACGTGGAGACGGCCAGCGACCAGCCGTTCTTCGCCACCGTCACGGTCGGCCTGCCGTCCCGCCGGCGGCTGGTGTTCGTCCCGCTCGACGGCGCCGTGGTCGGGCCCGGGTACGTGCGGGTCGCGTTCGCCAAGGGCGTGGTCAAGCAGGCGCCCTCGATCGGGACGGACGACATCCTGCCCGCCGAGGACGAACCGGCGGTCTTCGCGCACTACGAACTCGCCTACGCCCCCGGTGCCGGCGGCGAGCGCCGACTGGCCAGGCGCTGAGGGTCCTGCCCCGCCGCCGGAAGATCGGGCCCGTCGGCCGCCATACCCCACGGGGTACGCTGGAAGCTCGTCGTGACAGCGGAAGGCGGCCCTGAGATGCAGGTGGACGAGGAAGCGGTCGGTGCCGTCCTGAACCGGCTCCGCCGGGCCCAGGGCCAGCTGGCCGGTGTGATCGCGATGATCGAGGCGGGCCGGGACTGCAAGGACGTCGTCACCCAGCTGGCGGCCGTCTCACGGGCCCTGGACCGGGCCGGGTTCAAGATCGTGGCCGGCGGCATGCGCCAGTGCATGGCCGTCGCCGACGGGGACGCCCCGCCGATGAGCGAGGCGGAGCTGGAGAAGCTCTTCCTGGCCCTCGCCTGACGGCAGGCGACCGGACACCGACCGGCGCCGGGGGGCGGGTGCCGGGGGGCGGGTGCCGGGGGTCGGGGGCAGAACGGTCTCGGCGGAAGGCGGCGGCCATGGACGACATCGGTTTCGGCCGGGCGATGGCCGGCCTGCTGGAGGCCTCCCACCGGATCGGCCCCGGTGAGCTCGCGACAGCCGTCCGTGACGCGGCCCGCACGATGGGGCTCACCGACGCGGTGGTCCTGCTGGCCGATGTACGACAGGTGCACCTCGCGCCGTTGAGCCCTCCGGCGGCCGACGGCGTCGGTGCTCCCGCCGGTCCGACCGCCGACGCCGCGACCGCCGACGCCGCGACCGCCGACGCCGCGACCGCCGACGCCGCGACCGCCGCCGGGCCGGTCGCCGACGCCCCGACCCACCCCGGTCCGCGCCGGCACTCCGATCCCTCGGCCGTCGGAGGGCCGGTGAGCGGGGCGCTCCCGTTGGAGGGGAGCCCGGCGGGCCGCGCGTACCGCACGGGGGCGGTACAGTCCGCGCCGGCCGACGACGGGCCCGGCCGGCTGCTGTGGCTGCCGATACTCGACGGTGCCGAGCGGATCGGCGTGCTCCGCGTCGAGGTACCCCCGGGCGGGAGCGTCGACCTCGGGCACTGCCTGGCGCTCGCCTCGCTGGTCGGCCTGATCGTGGTGGCCAGGCTGCCCTTCGTGGATGACCTGGTCGACACCGTGCGCGTCGTTCCGATGACCCTCCAGGCCGAGCTGGCCTGGGCCTTCATGCCGCCGCGTACGGTCGGCACCCGGCACGTGACGTCGACCGCGGTGCTGGAGCCCGCCTACGAGATCGGCGGCGACGCGTTCGACCACAGCTTCAGCGGGGACCGGCTGCGGATCGCCGTCGTCGACGCGATGGGCCACGACCTCGCCTCGGGCGGGTCGTCGGCGCTGGCGATCGCGGCCGGTCGGACGGTCCGCCGGGCCGGTGGCGGGCTCGCGGAGATCGCCGCCGTGATCGACCGGGAGTTGGACCGGTGGTTCCCGGAGCGGCTGCTCACCGGCGTCTTCGCCGAACTCGACACCTCCGACGGTCGGCTGACCTGGGTGAACCGCGGGCACCCGGCACCCCTGCTGATCCGCCGTCAGCGCGTGGTGCCGGCCGCGCTCGAACGGCCCGCCGACCTCCCGCTCGGGCTCGCCGGCCACGAGCGGACGCCCGGCACCGTCCACGAGGTCCGGCTGGAGCCCGGGGACCGCGTGCTCATCCACACCGACGGTGTCACCGAAGCGCGCTCCGCCACCGGTGAGCTGTTCGGCGAGGAACGGCTGACGGACATGATCGTCCAGGCCACGGCGGCCGGGGAGGCCGCCCCGGAGGCCCTTCGACGGCTGGTCCACGCGCTGCTGGAGCGCCAGGACCACCGGCTTTCCGACGACGCCACGATCGTCCTGGTGGAGTGGCATCCCGCTGTCTGAAGGCAACCCCGGCGGCGCGGCCCCGGCCCACCCCCGAGAAGGCGGACCCGTCCGGTGGTCGTCCGAGGCCCGAGGCCCGAGGCCCGGTGCTCCCGGGCGCCGGAGGCGAATCCGGCGCCGGCCGGACCGCGCGCACGCGGCGCGCCGCGCCCCGCGCGGAGCGCCGGGGTGGGAGGCTCACCTGTCCCGCCGGGGCCGGCCGACCCGCCGACCCCCGGCCACCGACCCGCCGACCCAGTCCAGACCCACCACCACGATCACCGGACCACCACTCATGACCGTCTCCATCGCCCTGCTCACCCAGGACCTGCGCCTGCACGACAACCCCGTGCTCCGCGCCGCCGCCGAAGCCGCCGACGAGGTCGTGCCGCTCTTCGTCCTCGACCCCGACATCGCCGCCGCCGGCTTCGCCGTGCCCAACCGGACGGCCTTCCTCGCCGACTGCCTCACCGACCTCGATGCCGCGCTGCGCCCCCTCGGCGGCCGACTGGTGCTGCGCCGGGGCGCGGCCGCGGCCGAGACCGCCCGGCTGGCCGCCGAGGTGGACGCCGTCTCGGTGCACGTCGCCGCCGGCGTGAGCGCCTTCGCCCACCGCCGCGAGCAGGCCCTGCGCGAACTCCTCGGCCCCCGCCTGCACGTCCACGACGGCGTGCTGACCGTGGCCGTACCCGGCGCCGTCAGCCCGGCTGGCAAGGACCACTACGCCGTCTTCACACCGTACTTCCGCGCCTGGCAGCAGGCCCCGCGCCGGACGGTGCACCGCGCTCCCCGGGTGCTGCGCACGCCCGAGGGCGTCGCGAGCGAGCCCGTGCCCGCCGTCACGCCGGACTCACCGGGGCTGCCGCCGGGCGGCGAGCGCCCCGGCCGCAAGCTCTGGCAGGGCTACGCCCTGGAGCGCTACGAGGCACTGCACGACGACCTCGCCGCCGACGGTACCTCGCGCCTCTCGCCCTACCTGCACTTCGGCTGCGTCTCCGCCATCGAACTGGTGGCGTCCGCCGAACGGCGGGGCGGCAGCGGCGCCGAGGCGTTCGTCCGGCAGCTGGCCTGGCGGGACTTCCACCACCAGGTGCTGGCCGCCCGCCCGGACGCGGCCCACGGCGACTACCGGTCCAAGGGGGACCGCTGGCTGCCCGACGACGCGGAGTCCGAGGCCTGGCGCCGGGGCCGTACCGGCTTTCCGCTGGTGGACGCGGGCATGCGCCAACTCGCCCAGGAGGGCTGGATGCACAACCGGGCCCGACTGGTGACGGCCTCGTTCCTGACCAAGACCCTCTACAAGGACTGGCGCACGGGCGCCCGCCACTTCCTGCGCCTGCTGGTCGACGGCGACTTGGCGAACAACCAGCTCAACTGGCAGTGGGTGGCCGGGACCGGTACGGACACCCGGCCCAACCGGGTGCTCAACCCGCTCGCCCAGGCGGACCGGCTCGATCCGGACGGCGCCTATGTCCGGCGCTGGGTGCCCGAGTTGGCGGGTCTCCCCGGTCGCTCCGTGCACCGCCCGTGGCGGCTGGAGCGGCCACCGGCCGACTACCCGCCGCCGATCGTCGACCCTGACGCGATCTCCGTCCGGCTCCGCCACGCCCGGGGCCTCGACTGACCGGAGGTCTCTACCGGCCGTTCGTCAGGGCGTCGGTCGGTCGGCCGACACTCGAAGCGGCGGTGGTGGGCACCACCCGCGATGGGATCCGACCGACCGTCAACTCCATTCGTCCCAGGCATTCCCACCGGTCCGGCCACGCATGGTCCCCGCGGTTGCGGGTAGCCGGGCGGGCACCACTGCCGCCAAGAGAGGGGGGACGTACGGTGCCCCAGATCGTCGAGGACGTCATCGAGGCCTGTCTCGTCGGCCAGGAGCCCCGGCCGGTGCTGATGGGGCTGCGCTACGACCCGGCCGACCCGTTCGCGCTGTCGCTCGGTTTCGGGGCCAATGCCTCGCTCGGACTGGAGAGTTCACTGTCCTGGACGGCGGCTCGCGAGCTGTTCGGCGGCGGGCTGCGCAAGCCGTCCGGTCTGGGGGATCTGCGTGTTCGGCCGTGGGCGCCCGGGGTGGTCGCCGTCGAGTTCCACGGGGACGAGGGCTGCGCGGTCCTGGTGCTGTCCTCCCGGGATCTCGTGCACTTCCTCCGCCGGACGTACGAGGTGGTCGCCCCGGGGACGGAGCACCACCTGCTCAGCTGGCCCGACACGGTGGCCGGCCTGGTGGACGAGGCCGGCTGAGCGCAGGCGAACAGGCACCGGCGCGAACACTCCGGTGCGCACTCCACCAAGAGCTCCACCAAGAGCTCCACCAAGAGCTCCACCAAGAGCTCCACGAGGAACACCACGGCCCGGGCGGAGAGACCGCCCGGGCCGTGGTCGTGGTCCGCCGAGCCGATCAGCGCCCGGGGGCGAGCCGGCGGGCGTCGATCTCGACCCAGACCGCCTTGCCCTGCTCATGGCGCTCGGCGCCCCAGCGGTCGGCGGCCCGCTGGATGATGAACAGACCGTGGCCGCCGGGCAGGCCGGGCCGGTGCGGCAGGCGGGGTTCGGGGAGCGCGGACTCGCCGTCGCTCACCTCGACCCGGAGCCGGTCCGCGGACGCGTCCAGGACGAGTTCGAGCGGGCCGCCCCCGTGCATCATCGCGTTGGCCACCAGCTCCGCGACGAGCAGCACGACGTCGTCGGCCACGTCAGGGTCCGCGCCGCTCTCCGGGGTCAGCCACGCCCAGTCGGCGAGCGCCTGCTGGGTGAAGGCGCGGGAGCGGGCCACCGGCTTGGGCAGGCCGGCCAGCCGCAGTCGCCGGCGCTGGCCGGCCTCCGGCAGCGTGGCGCCGGACCGGTTGTCGTCCAGGGTGCCCCGGCCCCTCGTCATATGCGGTTCACCCCTTCGTGCGGTTGCTGTGGCACATCGTCCGATCGGATTCCCGGACAGCGCCGGGTTATTCCTGTGACGGCTGTTCGACTGCCCGCCCGTGGTCGTAGGCGGGCGGAGCGGGCCGGTGCGCACGGTCGGGCTCAACGGACGAGAGCCGCGCCGACCGAATCGTGGATGGAGAACACGGCGCCGGCTCCGGTCAGCTCCAGGACGCGGGCGACCGGCGCGGCGACCGCCGCGAGGCGGAACTCGACGCCTGCGGCCGAGGCGGCCAGGCGGGTCTTCAGCAACAGGTTCAGGCCCGAGGAGTCGCAGAACCCGACCCCCTCCAGGTCGACCACGACCAGGGGCGTGCGCTGGTCGACCAGGGAGGTCAGCGCCTTCTCGGCGGGGGAGAGGCTGTCGATGTCGAGATCACCCGCCACCGCGCAGACCGCTGCCTCGGCGTCGGTCCGCCGTATGTCCACGGTCAGCGCGTGCGGCATGGTGCTCGCGGCCGCCGCGATCCGGTACTGCTCGTCCTCGACTGGCATCGTGGTTGTCTTTCCCCTCCAGAGAGTGCCCTTCGACCATACGCGGGGGAAAGCCCGCGGCCAAGGCGCACGCCCTGCAGGAGGGCTGACGCCCCGGCCACCGGGGGTGCTCGGATCAGTCCTGGTCCAGGCCGGCGCGGAGCCGGCCGAGGATCCGACCGAGCAGCCGGGAGACGTGCATCTGGGAGACGCCCAGCCGGGCGCCGATCTCGGACTGCGTGAGCTCCTCGGTGAACCGCATCGAGAGGATGAGCCGGTCGCGCTCGGGGAGGGCGGCGATCAGGGGCTTCAGGGAGACGAGGCTCTCGACCTTCTCCAGCCGGCCGTCCTCCCGCCCGAGCCGGTCGACCAGGGCGCCCCTGGAATCGTCCTCCGAGGAGTCGGCGCCCAGGTCGAGCGAGCCCACGGTGTGGCCGTTGGCGGCGGCGAGCCCCTCGGTCACCTCCTCCGGGGAGAGCGACAGGTGCGCGGCCAGCTCGGCGACGGTCGGTGCCCGGTCGAGCCGCTGGGTGAGCTGCTCCTGGGCCCTGGCCAGGGCCAGCCGCAGTTCCTGGAGCCGGCGCGGCACGTGGACGGCCCAGGTGGTGTCGCGGAAGTGGCGGCGGATCTCCCCGAGCACGGTCGGCACCGCGAAGGTGGTGAACTCCACGCCGTGCCGGGAGTCGAACCGGTCGATCGCCTTGATCAGGCCGACGACGCCCGCCTGGACGAGGTCCTCCTGCGGCTCGCGGCTGGAGTTGAAGCGCCGGGCGGCGTAGCGGACCAGGGAGATGTTCAGCTCGATCAGCGTGGCCCGGACGTAGGAGTACTCCCGGGTGCCCTCCTCCAGCTCGTCGAGGCGGGCCAGCAGGGTCCGGGTCAGTTCGCGCGCGTCGGCCGGAGGGACCTCGCTGGGCTCGGCGATCTCGGGGATGGCGGTGCTCTCGGTGATCTCTGCGGTCACGGACGGACCGGGGAGACCGGGCGTTGCGGGAGCGGCGGGTGCGGCTCCCGTCCGTACGGCGCTCGGTCGGGCCTGGCCCTGGACGGAGGGGTACGCGGGGGCGAGGAGAGCATCACTGGACGGAGCCATGTCGGTCCTTTCATCGGTTCCGCGACGGTCCGTCCCCCTGTACCCGGGATCGCCGGGCCGATGCCCCTCCGGCGTGTGGTGATTGTGCGAAGAAGACGTGACGACTCCTGTGCGGCCGGCTCCTGCACGGCCAGGGCCTGTGCGGCCGGGTCCTATCCGGTCGGGTCCTGCGGGTGGGATTCGTCCCGTTCCGCGGCGGGGGCGACCGGCACCCGGGGCAAGGCGTGGGGGTGGGCCTCGCACAGGTAGCCGACGAGGTGCTCGCGGACCTGGCAGCGCAGCTCGAACGCGGCGTCGGCGTCCGGCGCGGTCATCAGGGCCCGCACCACGATGGTGGTCGGTGTGGTGTCGACCACCTGGAGGGCGCTGCCCTCGCCGTCCCACAGCGAGCTCTTGGCCAGGAACGCCTCGAACTCCGCCCGCAGTTCGGGCATCGGTGTGCGGTGGTCCAGGTGGAACAGCGCCGTCCCGGTGATCTTGCTGGTGCGCCGCGACCAGTTCTCGAACGGGCGGCCCGCGAAGTAGGACATCGGCATGACCAGCCGCCGCTGGTCCCAGGTGGCGATCACCACCGAGGTGAGCGTGATCTCCTCGACCGTCCCCCACTCGCCGGCGACCACCACGACGTCGCCGATCCGGATCAGGTCGCCGAAGGCCATCTGGATGCCCGCGAACAGGTTGGCGAGCGTGCTCTGCGCCGCGATCCCGGCCACCACGCCGACCAGCCCGGCGGAGGCGAGCAGGCTGGTCCCCAGCCCCCGGACGGCGGGGAACGTCATCAGCATCGCCCCCAGAGCGACCACGGCGACGGCGGCCTGACAGATCCGGCCGAGCAGGCCGGCCTGGGTCCGGGCCCGGCCGGCCCAGGCGGGGTCGCGGCGCCGGCCGGCGAGCTGCATCGCTCCGCTCGTCAGCAGGGCGATCAGCCGTGCTGCCAGCCAGGCGCAGGAGGCGATGGTCGCGAGCACCAGCAGGTGCCGGACGGCGCCGTGCACGGCCGGGGCGGCGCGGGCCCACGGCTCCCCGGCGAGCATCAGCCCGCAGGCGGTGGCCGCCAGCAGCGGTGGACGGCAGCCGCGCAGCAGGGACGGTGTGGCGCCGGTGCGCCCCCGCGCGGCGAGGAACCGTGCGACGGCTTCCGAGAGCAGGTTCAGGACGAACGCGGCGACGGCGGCCGACGCGGCGACGACGATCAGGCGGACGAGGCTCCACCCCACGGTGCGGATCCCTTCTTCGGGCGGTGCCCGGCGGGGGCGGTCCGCGGGGCGGGCTCCGTCTGCCCGCCGACCCCGCCGTCCACACCCGCCCGGCCGCGCCGGCTCCTCCCGCGCCCCGCCCCCGTGGGGAACCGCCCGGCACGTGGGGTGGGGCCGGGCGCGTGGTGTCCTGACGGATCGTCCGGATCGGGGCATACCCGGGCGCGGTCGGGGCAGGCGCCCCGGCGACCGGCCGCCGGCCCGGCGGTCGGGAGCTCGGCGGAGAAGGGAAACGTGATGACGCAGATCGAGGAGTCGATCCTGGTCGACGTGCCGCTCGCGGTGGCGTACGAACAGTGGCGGAAGGTCGAGGACTTCCCGCTCTTCATGCGCGGTGTGGTCAGCATCGAGCGGCGGGCCGGGGAGCTCACGCACTGGGTGGTCGGTGTGGCCGGGGCGCACCGCGAGTTCGACGCCAGGACGACCGAGGTGGTGCCGGACGAGCGGGTGGCCTGGGCCGCGGTGGCCGGCGAGGTCCGGCAGGCGGGCGTGGTGACCTTCCACCGCCTCGGCGAGGACAGCACGCGGATCATGCTCCAGCTGGACGTCGAACCGCAGGGTCTGCTGGAGCGGATCGGGGAGGCGCTCGGCTTCGTCGACCGTCAGGTCATCGACGACCTGCACGACTTCAAGGAGTTCGTCGAAGCGACCCACGGCGGCCCCCCGGGCGCGCCCCGGGCGGCCTGACCACCGCCGGCCGCCCGCCAGTCGGTCCGATCCGATCCGCTCCGCCGGGCCGACCCGGGCCGGAGTTCCCGTAGCGCCCGACATCGCGTCATGCGTCGTTCACGTCACGGTCGCCGACCTTGGGATGAATGGGGGCCGCCCACAGTTGTACAGCCAACTGTCGGCCCCCTCATTCCAACCTCCGTGACCAGCCGCGGACGGACCCGGCCGCGCCCCCCGGCGGACCGGCCTCCCGAGCGCGGCGGACAGGACCACCGTGGCCGCAGGCAGCGCCCTGACGCTCAGCTCATCCGCCAACCCGGTCGAAGGCGACAGGCTCACCTTCCAATGGAGCACCGACGCCCCCGACGCCAAGAACTGGGTCGGCATCTACGACGGCAGCAGGAAGCCCGGCACCGGCAGCTCGCTGGTCTGGAAGTACACCGCGGCCGCCGCCGGTGACGTGCAGCTCGACACCTCGGCGCTCACCGGCGGCCCCTACACCGCCTATCTGCTCGCCAAGGACGGCTACGGCGTCCTGGCGCAGTCCGCGCCCTTCACCTTCCGGCCCAAGCCCGCCGTGGTCCGCCCGCACAGCGCCGTCGACGCGCTGACCACCGCGGCCGTGGCGCCCGGCGGCGCCGTCTCGGTCAAGCTCGGCGGCCTCTGGTCCCGCCCGGCCGGCAATCCGGCGGGCACCGCCGTCTTCCGCAAGATCAGCGGCCCGGCCTGGGCCTCCGTAGGCTCCGACGGCACGCTCACCGGTACCGCGCCCGCCACCGCGCCGAAGAACCCGGAGGTGGTCGTCGTCGGTGTCAAGGACGGCGCGGGCGCCACCGACACCGTCACCGTGCAGATACCGGTGACCGACCCGGCCGGCCCGCTCCGGCTGAAGGTGGCGAGCTGGAACCTCGCCGAGGCGGGTGCCGCGTTCACCGACGCCCTGGAGAAGCAGCTGCGCGTGGTGCTGACCCAGGGCCTGGACGTGCTGGCCCTCCAGGAGACGGCCGGGACGGCCGCCCAGAGCCTGGCCACCGCACTGGGCTGGTACGCCTATCAGAGCGCGGGCAGCGTCGGCATCCTCAGCCGCTACCCGCTCACCGCCGTCACCCCGGTCACGGCCGCGCTGCCCGCCGCCGGGGCCACCCTCCAGCTCCCCGGGGGCCGGAGCGTCCGCGTCTGGGCCGCCCACCTGGACGAGGCGGACTACGGCCCGTACGCCGCCCAGGACGGCCGGAGCGCCGCGCAGATCACGGCCACCGAGAACGCCTCCGTCCGCCTCCAGCAGGCCAGGGCCCTCGCCACCGCCGTCCGGGCGGACACCGCCGGGCGCACCGCGGTGGTCCTCGCCGGGGCGCTCGCCTCGCCGTCGCACCTGGACTGGACGGCTGCCACCGCCGCACAGCACAGCGGCGTCGGCGCGCTCGACTGGCCGGTCACGGTGGCCCTCCAGGGCGCCGGCCTGACCGACAGCTTCCGTGAGGAGAACCGGAACCCGGTCAAGGCGCCCGGGGCCACCTGGTCACCGGTCCGCAAGCAGCGCGGCAGCAAGCCGGAGCCGCAGGACCGGATCGACTACGTGCTGTACGCCGGCCCGCTGAAGCTGGTCGAGGCCCACACCCTGGTGGCCGACTGGCCCGCCACCGGCGCCGACCCGGCCGCCGTCGCCGCCAACCAGTGGCCCTCCGACAGCGCCGCCGCGGTCGCCACCTTCCAGCTCTGACGGCCTCGCGCCCCGCCCCGCTCCCTCCCACCGCCCCGAGAGGCCAGTTCGCCATGTCCGATCTCTCCCGTCGTTCCTTCGTCGGCGCCACCGCGGCCGCCGGCGCCGCCGCCGTGGTCGGCCTGCCGGGCGCGTCCGCGAGCGCCGCTCCGGCCGCCGACCGGCCCACCGGCAGCATCGCCGACGTCAAGCACGTCGTGGTGCTGATGCAGGAGAACCGCAGCTTCGACCACTACTTCGGCGCCCTGAACGGCGTCCGC